>CAJTTQ010000068.1 GCA_910579145.1 uncultured Eubacterium sp. | reverse complement strand
TCTGCCACCCGGCCTCTGTAAACAGAATTTTTAATTTCTGCCGGTTCCAGCTTCAATCCTCCTGTATTGATCCTTGTAAAAATACTTGTTTTCACTTTATCCGGAGTTCCCGGGCGAATGACATAGGCCGTAACGCCCTGTGACTTGATCCTTCTTTGGATCTTAGGAGGAAGTTCTTCAAACAAGCAGTTTTCAAAATCGCTGAGATACTCCAGTCCTTTCAGCCGAAGCCGTTTTGGATCCGTTTTCTCTAACGCCATAAACTGTTTCATCGCATACAGGCGCTGCAGTCCGTCCACAACGACATACCGGTCATCCTCACACAGCTCAAAATAAAAGGTAGGAAGCGGGATATTGATGATCAGGGATTCGATCAAGCGGCTTTGTTTGACAGCATCCCAAAGATCGGGACGCCTCTGAAAATCAGGATCCAGAATGATATCATCACACTCTAACTGCTCCACAATATTACTTATGACCATTGGTTTCGAAACGATATCTACATCCCGCGGATCAAAAGGCTCTGTTATACTAGCTTCCTCATCCTTTTCATACAACTGTTCCTGCTCAACAAAAACCGGCTTTATCAAATCATGTTCAGCCAAAGTCTCCTGATCTCTCCCACTATTTTCCATTCTCTTCCGCCTCCTTCTGATCCCATAAACTCCTATCTACCGCATCCGCCCAATGATCCGATTCGCCCTCTCGTAAATCTCTTCCGCCGGCTCTTCCGTATAAAACACGCCATCTTCGTACAAAATCTTACCGTCTACCATCGTCAGCTTCACATTTTCCTTGCTGCCGCTGTACACGATATTTTTCACAATATTGTTTTCCGGCTGCATGTTTGGGCGGTGCATATCGATCATGATCAGATCGGCACACTTTCCCTCCGACAGCGTGTCGCAGTCGTCAAGTCCCATCGCCTTCGCGCCGCCGACCGTCGCCATTTTCAGCACGTCTGCGGCATCCATCGCGGAAGCATCCTGCTTCGTCACCTTTGGCAGGACCGAAGCAAGATACATCTCGCGGAACATATCGAGCGCGTTATTGCTGGCGGGGCCGTCGGTCCCGAGTGCCACATTGATGCCCTTTTCAAGCAAGCCGCACAGATCCGCGATCCCGCTCGCCAGTTTCAGGTTCGATGACGGATTGGAAACGATAGATATTTTCTTTTTCTGGCAGATCTCCTGATCTTTTTCCGACATCCACACCCCATGAAAACCGCCGCCGCCGTACTCAAACATGCCAATAGAATCCAAAAAACCAAATGGTGAAACGTGGTATCTCTCATAACATTCATCAACCTCTCTTTTTGTTTCTGCAATATGCGTATATACCGGCTGTTTGATACGGTTTGCCATACTTGCCAGTTTTTTTAACGTCTCACCTTTCGTCGTATACTCTGCATGAAATCCAACTTTGCAGGAAACGAGAGGCGACACCTCATTCAGCCGGTAAAATTCTTCTTCGGTCTCCTCCACCGTTCCTCCGAAATCGTTCATACTCCCGCACAAAACGGTTCGAAATCCCATCTCCTTCGAAGCCGCCGCATGACAGGCGTTATCCAGATACATATCAAAATTTGCCGTGATCCCGCTCGTCAGATACTCGAGGATGCCCAGTTTGGCAAGCTGGATCTGATCGTCTTTCGTAAGCTTCGCCTCCATCGGAAAGACTTTCTCATAAAGCCATTCCTGGAGCGGCAGGTCGTCGGCATACGAACGCAGAAACGTCATAGCCGAATGTGTGTGGGCATTTTTAAACCCGGGCAGGAGCAGATTGCCGCCGCCGTCGATCTCCCGATCCCACGCACTGGCAGATTCCACTGCTTTTTCTTCTGTCCCGACATAAGAAATCTTCCCATCTTTGACATGCAGTTCTCCCGCAACTATATCGTTTCCATCTTCCATCGTTAGTATTCTGCAATTATAAAATCGAATATTCATGATTTCCCCCAAACAATTGATATTTAAACGTATTGTCATTTACACGATCCTGCTGCCGCACGCCATCACATATCGTCTACAATAAAACTGGTCATTGCCGATTCCTGTCTCGTCGGCCGCGGCGCGGCATCCACAATATCCGCCGTCATTTTACTGATCGCCCGGTAAACAAGAAGCCGGAACAATGGTGCCATCTTTTCCCCTACTTCCGTCACTTCCATATGGTTTAACGGGGTCTTGCTAATTCCACATGCCATATTGGAAATACACGACAGGCCGCACACACGCATTCCCATATGCCTCCCGGCAACGGCTTCGATCGCCGTGCTCATCCCGACGGCGTCTCCCCCCAGAGTCTGGCACATCCGTACTTCGGCGCTCGTCTCGTACTGCGGCCCCTTCATCTGTACATATATGCCCTCGCGCAGAAGGACATTACTCTCCCTGGCCGCCTGCCGGATAAACTCACAGAGGGACGCATCATAAATATTTTCCATCGAAGGAAAACGCACGCCCCACTCATCCACATTTTCCCCGATGAGAGGAGAAGGCATAAAACTGCTGATGTGGTCGGTGATCATCATAAAGTCCCCCGGTCGGTACATCGTGTTCAAGCCGCCTGCTGAATTCGTGAGGAACAGGATATCCGCCCCGAGTTTCCGCATAACCCGGATCGGCAGCACGACATCACTGATATCATACCCCTCATAAAAATGAACCCGCCCCTGCATGATGACGACGGGCGTCTCCTCGATATAGCCGAACACAAACCTGCCTTTGTGCCCATCCACCGTGGATACCGGAAATCCTTCAATATCCGCGTAATCCACCGTATCCACCACCTGGATCACATCCGCCAGCGCCCCCAAACCGCTTCCTAACACGATCGCCACTTTCGGAAGAAACGTAACCTTTGTCCGAATCTGTCGATAACACAATTCCACTTTTTCATACACCGTATTTACCTTCTCACTCACTTGATCCACTTTCCTTTCTTAAAAGTATTTACTTCTATTGTATCGTCTTTTTCTCCCTCTGTCCAGCATTATCCCCTAGAAAAAAGATAACGTGTGCACGGCATCCCCCGGTCATACTTCCTCTCGGCATCCCGTTATATAAACCGGCAGAGCACGTAATTACTTACATCCAGTCCCTTATCCGTAAATGCGATCCGGTCTCCTGAAACCGAAAGAAGTCCCTCCGTCTCACACTGGCAGAGGATCTCCCCATAGCGCTTCATCACATCAATGGAAAAACGGCGGGTAAATTCCCTTTTGGAGACACCCTCCGTCTTTCGAAGTCCCAGGATAAAAAACTCCGCCATCTCATCGTCCTCCTGCAGCACTTCTTCGATCTGTGCCATGCGCTCTCCCTTTTTCGTCTTACTGAGATATGTTTGGAAATCCGTCTCATTTTTATAACGGATCTTTCCTATCTTCGAAGAAGCACCGAGTCCGAATCCGATATAATCCCCTCCTGACCAGTATTTCAGGTTGTGACGGCAGGCAAAACCCGGTTTCGCGTAATTGGAAATCTCATACCGCCGATAGCCGCCCTCCGCGAGCAGGTCTTTCGTCATGGCGTACATAGCGCGGTCGGTATCCTCGTCCACCGGCGGCTTTTCCCCATATTCCGCATAAAACGGCGTCCCTTCCTCGATGATCAGGCTGTAGGCTGAAATATGCTCTGGATCCAGCGCAAGCGCCGCGCCAAGCGTCATCCGGTAACTATCCAGTGTCTGCCCAGGTATCGCGCTCATCAGGTCGATATTGATATTGTCAAATCCCGACTGCCTCGCCAGCCAAAATGCCTCCTCGGCTTCGGCCGCCGTATGGATCCTGCCCAGCTTTTTCAGCTCATCGTCAATGACCGACTGGAATCCAAAGCTGACGCGGTTGATGCCGATACTGCGATAAGCCTGAAATGCGTCTTTCCCGGCCGTACCCGGATTGCACTCAACGGTGATCTCAGCATCTTCCGACAGACAGAAGCGTTCTGACAGCGCCTCGAAGATCCGTTCCATATACTCCACAGGCAATATACTCGGCGTCCCGCCTCCGATAAATACCGTATCCACCTCGATCTTATGGCTGCCATCCATGCAGCCAGCCGACTCCTCCGGCAAATTAAATGACCGGATGTTCTGACCCATCCCCTCCGGCTGGCGGAATGACCGGTTATCCCTGTACATCCCCTCCTGCTGGCGAAATGACCGGATTTCTCGAATCAGGCTGTCAACATAGCGGTTGACGCCCTCCCTCTCAGATGAAAATGACAGAAAATCGCAGTAACGGCACTTCTGAACACAAAATGGAATGTGCACATAAATTCCTGTTTTGTCCCTCATCTGCTACTTGTCCTCGTCGAGTTTCAACACACTCATGAACGCCTTCTGTGGAATTTCTACATTGCCGATCTGGCGCATGCGCTTTTTCCCTTCCTTCTGCTTTTCCAACAGCTTTTTTTTCCGGGAAATATCGCCGCCGTAACACTTCGCCAGCACGTCCTTGCGCACGGCCTTTACCGTCTCCCTGGCAATGATCTTATTGCCGATCGCCGCCTGGATCGGAATCTCGAACAGATGCCTCGGGATCTCCCCTTTGAGTTTCTCACACATTCGGCGGCCGCGCTCATATGCCGTACTTTCGTGAACAATGAACGAAAGCGCGTCGACTTCTTCTTTATTGATCAGTATGTTCAGCTTGACAAGCTGCGAAGGCTCATACCCTTTCATCTCGTAATCAAAAGAGGCGTACCCCCTTGACCGCGATTTCAGCGAATCGAAGAAATCATAGATGATCTCATTCAGCGGCAGCACGTATTTGAGCAGCGCCCTCGTCTCTTCCATATATTCCATGCCGAGATAAATGCCGCGCCGTTCCTGGCAAAGCGTCATGATCGCCCCGACAAATTCTGTCGTCACCATGATCTCCGCATTGACGACCGGTTCCTCCATATGCTCGATCTCGGACGGGTCCGGAAGGTTGGACGGATTCGTCACCTCCACCATTTCCCCATTTGTCTTATACACATGATATACTACGCCCGGCGCTGTTGTCACGAGGTCTAAGTTGTACTCGCGTTCGAGACGTTCCTGGATGACCTCGAGATGGAGCAGGCCGAGGAAGCCGCAACGGAAGCCAAATCCGAGCGCCACTGATGTTTCCGCCTCAAACTGCAGGGCGGCGTCGTTGAGCTGCAGTTTTTCCAGCGCGTCCCGCAGATCCTGATATTTTGCGCCGTCGGCCGGATACAGGCCGCAGTAGACCATCGGCAGCACTTTCTTATAGCCGGGCAGCGCCTCCCCGCACGGTCTTTCCGCGTCTGTCACCGTATCACCCACACGGGTTCCCTCCACGTTTTTCAGGCTCGCGGTAATGTAACCGACCATACCCGCCGAAAGCTCACTGCACGGGATAAACTGCCCGGCGCCAAACGTGCCGACTTCGACGACTTCCTCTTCCATGCCGGTTGCCATCATGTGGATCCTCGTTCCCTTTTTCACAGTGCCGTCAAACACGCGGCAGAAAATGATAACGCCCTTATAAGAATCATAGATGGAATCAAAGATCAGCGCTTTGAGCGGCGCCGCTTCATCCCCTTCGGGCGCCGGAATCTTCTCTATGATCTGCTCGAGCACCGCTTCAATGTTTGTTCCCATCTTCGCCGAAATGAGCGGAGCGTCCTGTGCCTCGATCCCGATGATGTCCTCGATTTCATTTTTTACACGTTCCGGCTCCGCGCTCGGCAAATCGATCTTATTGATGACCGGCATGATCTCGAGATCGTGGTCGATCGCGAGGTAACAGTTGGCAAGTGTCTGCGCCTCGATCCCCTGCGCCGCGTCCACGATGAGAATAGCGCCCTCGCAGGCAGCCAGGCTTCTGGAAACCTCATAATTAAAATCGACATGGCCCGGCGTGTCGATCAGATTAAATATATACTCTTCCCCGTCTTTCGCCTTATATACGATACGGACTGTCTGCGCTTTTATCGTGATCCCCCGCTCGCGCTCCAGTTCCATATTGTCAAGCACCTGCGCCTGCATCTCCCGCTCGGTCAGCAGTCCGGTCTTTTCTATGATCCGGTCCGCAAGCGTAGATTTCCCGTGGTCAATGTGGGCAATAATGCAAAAATTTCTTATATTTTTCTTACTAATTTCTGACATAATTTTGTTAAATCCTTCCGATATAGTATATTACAAGTCATTATAGCATAGGAACTTATTTTTTGCCACCGTATTTTCTGTTTTTTCGTATTCAGTTAATCCTTGCACTTTTATTCGGATTGATGTACAATAAGGCTATCGCATAAGATATGGAGGCTATCAACTTAAGAAAGGAATTGTGAACATGGGAAGAATGAAAAAAGTTATTTCTCTAACACTGACAGCATGTCTCATTATTTCCGGAATACTGACCGATTCAGCAAATTCCCAGGCAGCGAATGTCAGACTGAACAAGAAAACGGCGTCTCTCCGGGTCGGAAAGACGACACAGCTCAGGGTGTACGGCACAAAGAAAAAAATCACCTGGCGTTCGTCAAAAAAATCAATTGCCGAAGTCAGCCCAACCGGAAAAGTGACGGCAAAAAAGCTGGGAACAGCCCGCATTTACGCGAAATACTCCGGCAGGAAACTGACATGTAAAGTTACTGTGACCGGCTCCGCTGCGGATTCCAAATCAGGCGGCCGGCTCAACCCGCTTTCTGCTTATAAAGAGAACACGATCAATTATTACGACGACGGAAAAAAAATCGGCACGTTTAAGATCCAGCTGAAGAAATTTTTATCCGGGGACTCCGCCGCGGAGCGAGTTCTGCAGAATCCGGAAAACCCGGATCCAAGTAACTCACAGGAATATTTGTATTTCCAGTTCCAGATCAAATATGTGTCGGGACACGAAGTCGTAAACGCGAAAGATCTGTTCAGTTATTATTATAATATTTTTGACTCCACGGGAACGACTCCTTTGGAAAACATTGACTGGGGATTTTATTTCGAGTTAATGGAAGATCTTAGTGATGTAACACTGTCACCAGGGGCGGTTTCGAACTGTTCGAAGGCGGTGCTCGTAAGCAAGGGGAACACCCCTGTCATTTACCGCATCCGCACAGGCCGGAATTCTTATACCTGGTTTACGACGGACAAGGCATCGTAAAGCGCGTCTGTGTAAGGTGCATCATTCATCAAGGATACAGTCCGGGGGCGGTTCCGTCTCCCAGCAAAAACAAGAAACGGTAAATCGCAGGAAATCACATTTCCTCCGGCTTACCGCTTCTTTTTATATCCTTAAATCCCTTCTAGTCTTAGTATTTCCTTTTTCAGGCGTTTCATGATCTTCTTTTCCAGCCTCGAAATATAGCTCTGCGAGATGCCGAGAAGATCGGCGACTTCTTTCTGCGTTTTTTCACCTCCTTCGTAAGCGTCAAGTCCAAATCTCATATGGATGATCATCCGCTCTCTCTCGCTCAAAGTCTCCAGCGCCTTTTTCAAAAGCTTGATGTCTACTTCACGTTCGATATCCTTGTAGATCATGTCCTCGCTCGTTCCCAGTATATCAGACAGCAGCAGCTCATTACCATCCCAGTCCACGTTGAGCGGTTCGTCGATGGACACTTCCAGTTTGATCTTGCTGTTCCGCCGCAGATACATGAGGATCTCATTTTCGATGCACCGGGAAGCATAGGTGGCAAGCTTTATGTTTTTATCGGGTTTGAATGTATTGATCGCCTTGATCAATCCGATCGTCCCGATGGAAATCAAATCTTCTACTCCGACACCCGTATTGTCGAACTTTTTTGCTATGTACACGACAAGCCTTAAATTGTGCTCGACCAGCTTATTTTTTGCCGCCTCTGGGTTTTCATCGCTGAGGCATTCGATACATGCTGCTTCCTCACCCGGCTCGAGCGGCGCCGGCAGGATCTCTGCTCCGCCGATGTAGTGTATATCACCTCCCTGATGAAAAAACACGTTTTTCCAGTCTGGAAGCATGCGAAACTGAAAACGATTTGGCATTGACAAACGTAAAAACATATACATCCCCCTTACAAGTTATTTCCTGAATATCCCACCGTTCAACAGTATTTCATACCCACCATCCGCTGACAGATAACGGTCATAGATTCCGAGCCAGACTTTTCCGGTATGCACCGTCTCTTTCCCGCGGACCTGTATTTCCATATCATCCACCCGGACTCCCGGAAGAAAATCGTGTTCCTTTCCGATGGAATGAAATGGAATATATCGCAAAAGCAATCTGCCAAACATTTCTGGTTCCATTTCATGCATTGCCCTGCTAAACTCAGCCTGCTCCTTCTCTGACAGCATTTTTGCAAACAGTTTGTATTCTACGATCGTAACTCCTTCCCGGCTCACCGGCTCATACAACTGGTTTCCGGTGTCCAGGAATCCGGTTCCCGTTACACATTTTCCGTTGTAACTTATCTTGACAGGAAATACGTTCTGCCTGTTATTCATCTCTCTGCCTCTCAACAAAAGCATCTTTTTCATCAAAAATAAAATAAGTATGGCTGACAGCAAAAGAAATATTATGGAAATATTTTTTATGCCCGTGATCCCCTTCAAAAACAGAAGAACCCCCGCCGTGAATATGCCGGACACATAATATCCTGCTATGTAACCTGCCATTCCCCCCACGGTCGTTTTTCCGTATGCGAGCCGCATCATGAGGCCGCTCACGAGCACATACATGATGATAAATATCACGAACCGGTCCCTGCTTCCGCTCACGACGACAATCCCTGCAAAAAATGCGCCTAAAGCTGCTGCTGCGATACTTCTCATGTTGATCACCAGGCGTTTTTTCAAAAATATATTCATGATTTCCAATATGAGTAAATTCATGAGAAAATTTACCGCAAAAAAAATATCCAGATATATTTTCATGACGCCTGCTCCCATAATAGTGATACACGGTTTGCTTTTGCATAGACCAATCATACTCTCTTTATGAATAATTTTTTGTCAAAACAGGAAGACGGGGGCGGATAATTTATCTCCACCAAAAGACAGATTTCGAGATAAAGCGACAAAATAAAAGACCCTTCTCCATTTTTCGAAAAGAGTCTTTTGAAAATCATGTCGTTTTTTGTCATTTTTCTTTTGCGGCATCTCACCTTCAAGTGAAACTCAAGGCCGGGGTTCATGCCGGAGAATTATGTGAGGCCGTTCATGTTGTAATGTTCATTTGAAGGGACGACGTTCCATTTTCATACTCCCACACCCCGTATGCCCCGTTGATCACTGTAAACTGCGGCGCTTTATGCCCGATGTCCGCCTCGAACACGATCGGTACATGAAGTTCATCCAAAATGACTTCCACGGCCTCCCGGTAATTGTGGTCGGTAAAGCTCTCGAACATACACGGCCTTCCAAAGACAAAACCGCTTGCTCCTGTAAACCAGCCGGCATGTTTGAGCTGCCACAACCCACGTGTCAGGGAATCACTGTCCAGCGAAAAACTTTCCAGATACCACAAAATCCCATCTTTTTTATAGCGTTCGGCGAATTCCGCCGTCTGATCGAACGAAGTTCCGACCATGTTCAGAAGAACGTCGAGACAACCGCCGAGCAGGCGTCCCTCCATATGTGCTTTTTGTACGATCTTTCCGCCCTGCACGGCGTACTGTCTGCACGGCTTGTCCGCACGGTATCCGTCGCCGGGCGTCTCCCGGTCATAAAACCCATCCTCATAGCAGTCAAATGTTCGTTGTGTCACGCCTTTTCCACACAGGATGTCATAATTTCCCTGCACGGCCGGATGCCAGGGCTGCATCGCGAAATCATTAAAATGGTTTCCATATACGGTGGCGATCCCGCAATTTACGGCAATCGTGTATGTCAGACCCGTACTGTCTGAAAATCCCTGAAACCATTTGGGATGGCGGCGGATGGTATCCCAGTCCAGCAACGGGAGTATTTCCATCAGAAAGTCACCGCCTTTGGCGGCAAAGATGGCTTTAACATCCGGGTGGACGATCAGATCCATAAACTGGCTGGCGCGTTCCTGTTTGGTACTGCTCCGCCCGCGTCCGTCGCTCTGCCTGACGTTTTCGGTTTCGAGGATTTTGTATCCGAGCTGTTCCATCGTTTGCTTTGCCAGATCGAGCCGTTCGAGATCCATCGGTTTCCGGTTTCCGTCGGATGTCGCGGTGACGCCGATCGTTTGGCCTTTTTGTAAAAATGGGGGGTAGATCATGTTCGTTCCTCCTGCTTTTTCATTTTTCAGTCTGTATTCGTTTCTTTTTAGGTGGCGTTTTTTGAATTTTCTTCATTTGCTACATACTTCGTGCTTTTATATGAACCCTGTCTTTCCAGCAAGCCCAGCCGCATCATTTCTCCGAGGATCATTCTTGCACGTCTCTGTTGTACCTGAAGTAACTTTTCTGCCTGGTGTGATGTGATCGTTTGATTACGCTTTACATATTGAAGCACTTGCTTTTGTTGTTTTGACAGTTCCTGTTTCATATTTTTATCGATATTTACCGGCACTTTATCGGCACTTTTTGATCCTTTATCGGCATTTATCGGCACTTTATCGGCACTTTCCGGTCCTTTATCGGCGTTTATCGGCACTTTATCGGCACTTTTTGATCCTTTATCGGCATTTACCGGCACTTTATCGGCACTTTCCGGTCCTTTATCGGCGTTTATCGGCACTTTATCGGCACTTTTGCCCTCTTTTTTATTTTCAGGACTGAAATCAAATGAGTAGGAATCATCTAATGGTACGATGATCTTAAATACATCGCCTTCTGCAAATTCTGGTTCCTGTCCGGAATAGTATTTGCTGTATTTAAAGAGATTGTGAACGCCGGAACCAAGCTGGTCGGCATATCCAATGTTTCTAAAAAATGCAGCAATGATCGGATTCTTTGGGTTTGGTTCCAGGTTGTCTACTGTAATAAAACCTTCCGCGGTTGCCCGGCTCGCATTTTCCACATACATGCGGTCTTTTTCTATCACAAATTTTGCTGTGTAACTGCTGGAAAACTCGCGGTGCATCAGGATGTTGCTGACCATTTCCCTTAAAATGGTATTTCGCAGGCTTTTATTCACGGTGTCTTCTAAAAAGAACTTGTCCATCAGGTGCTTTTTCCCGAAATCCATAAGCTTGTCATAACTCTCGATCAGATTCGTCTTAATGACTTCACGGTCATCATAACGGTCAATATTGATTTTACGTACAAGGGCATCCGTAACATAAGCCGGCGCCACATTTAATATGACATCGTCTTTTCCGAGCAGCATGATCGCTGCAAGATTGTAGCCTTCCTCGCCTGTCGCAATATCCCGGCCGTATAATCCGGCGCTCTTTAATAATTCCGCGTCATCCATCGTTGTCCAGGGATGCGTTCCACCTGCGTGGTTCTGCGCCATGATCCGGATCTTCGGCAGCAGATCCAAGCGCAGATCTTCCCGTTTCGCATAGGGATATATTTTCTTTTCTGTGAATATTCCCTGTTTACGGATGTACATTTGAGCAATCGCTCCAGTGGCAGTTACTTTTATGTCTGCATCGTCTACACGGTCATAGATGACTTTTTTATAGCTGTGTACCTCCGAACTCGGTGGAATATGGACATGGATGATCGTATGCTTCTCGTCATATTGGATCATTTCCGGCACCAGATAGACAGCAGGAGAAAATAAGGTGGGATTACTCACTACTTTGATGAAATTCTTGATCATTTCAGACGCCGCTTTTTCTGGTATGCCTGAAACGGTACCGTCATCCAGCACGCCCAGGAACAGATCCCCGCCAAAGCGGTTCAAAAAAGAGCATACGGTTTCATAAGTGTCTGATCTGATTCCATTACCGCATCGTTTAAACTCAACTGCGGCAGTTTCTCCTATAGTTAAAATGGATTGTAAAGTGGTTAAATCCATGTTGTTCCCTCCTGCTTTAATCCCCCTGCCCAAAGCGGTGGCGCGCCAAAAGCAGGGGGAGTGCTCTTGATTGATATTATATACTGAACATCGGGGAAAAATCAATATGAAAACATTATTTTACCTTACACTTTTGCCTCCTACACATTTCGTTCATTCCCCTACTTAACCACAACTTTCCTCTTTTCCATCCAGTCCTGATCGTTCATTGAAACCTCAGATTCTTCACCATTCTAGAACTCTTTTCTACGATCCCGTTCGGCAGATAACACGCATGCGACATATCCTCACTGGCAGAATATCGGATATCAGCCCCCTCCGGTAATACATTTGTCATACTGATACGCTTCACAAACTAACCCGGAGTGATTTTCAATCTCTCTCAAACCGGGACAGCACCTATCACCGATTGATCCCACTGGCGGAGAGAAGCGGGAATAACAATTTTTTCAAGCCGGATATCATCTCCAAAAACATACGGGCCAATCAGACACACGCCGCAGATGATCAAGTCCACAAAAAGATTCTTCTATTTCTTCTAGGGAATCTGGAAGAAATACTTGCTGCATATACTCCAATTTGTTCCCGCTAATGAGAGTTTTATGATCCCTTCTTTTACAATAAGCGTTCGGTTCTGATATTCGTTTTTTTCACCGTCCCCATACCAGTATTGGTCATCAATTTCCCTCACTTCACCAAAACCGGATATTTCAAGTGTCTGATCGTCCACTCGTTTAAAGTGGATGTCCCCCTCACAGGAGTAAGCGGCGCAGGCGAGACCTCCTTTTTGCAGGAAGCCGCTCTCCCGACGACAATAACAAGCAAAACCAAAAGTATCATACACTTATTCCGCATCAGCATGCACACCCTCCCCCTCACTTTATTGTCATATCCTTCCAAAGATAATTACAAATTTCAACAGAATCATAGGTTTTGCTTGAAAAAATTTCCTCTTTTCGTTATACTTTTACTATTACAGCAGCCTGATCAAAGCAGGCTGGGAAAGGAATCCATACTTATATGAATGAAAACAATCCAATCGTAACATTTGAAATCGCGGGAGGCGGTTCCATCCAGGCAGAACTCTATCCCGACATCGCACCAAATACCGTAAACAACTTTATCTCTCTTGTAAAAAAAGGGTACTATGACGGACTTACGTTTCACCGCGTGATAAACGGCTTTATGATCCAGGGCGGCTGCCCAGACGGAACCGGCATGGGCGGCCCGGGATACCAGATCCCTGGCGAATTTGCCATGAACGGTTTTGAAAACAATCTGAAACATACGGCGGGCGTCCTCTCAATGGCGCGTTCGCAGATGCCGGATTCGGCCGGATCCCAGTTTTTCATCATGCACATAGACTCCCCTCATCTGGACGGCGCGTATGCGGCGTTTGGAAAAGTGACCGAAGGGATGGACGTCGTGAACCGTATCGCAGAGACAGCAACCGATTATGCTGACAAACCGATCGACGATCAGGTCATGGAACGCGTGACGGTAGAATGTTTCGGGGTGGATTATCCGGAACCGGAGAAAATTTGATATCGAGCAGCCTCTTGACATATCTTATCTATCGTGATATGATTTGAATTGATATTAGGCCAAACGCCTGATCCACGCTTGTTAGGGAAAATTTCCTAACAGGCGTTTTTTATTTTGAATGAAAAGCCTGCTAATAAAAAGTCAAGTGTTTTTTTGAAAAAATAGAAAGAAATTTTGTTTTGACTTTTGGGCATAA
>CAJTTQ010000067.1 GCA_910579145.1 uncultured Eubacterium sp. | reverse complement strand
GATGAGCCGCAAGAAAGTCCTTGTTGTAAAAGGAAATATCCCGGACAATGCCGAGTCCGTTGGTAATAATACCGAATTTATAAGCATAACAGAAATGGCCATTAATGTACATCTGCTGAATGGCTGGATTAGCGGCCGCATGGGAGGGCATGGAGCCATAAGCAGCCTTATAAGGGTCATAGGAATCATCCAGGTTATGTGCTTTCTTAAAGGCTTTCAGCTGCCTGATGATACGGTTGGCATATTTGGGATTATTTTCAGTCACCCATGCTTCAATACCGGAAGTATCAAACAAAAGCATAGCAGCCCTGTCTGCATCAATCCGTTGGCATATCGGTTCGGTCAGATCAACAAGCTGGTCGAACATGGATTGTAAGTCCAATAAGAAATCCTGTTTGAAGCGGGTGAATTTAGAAGCATCCGGGACAACATCAAACCCACAGAAGTCCCGCAGTTCCTGGGAGTATTTCAGGAATATGATCAGCAGGGATGTTGTTGGGATTGAGAAGATAAGCTGTAATAACAGAGCCCTGAGCATTGGATAGAGAAAATGCCTGCGGGGTCTGCCGGTGGCAGAGTGGAAATGAAAAACAAAAGACGCCGGGACAATTTCATCAAAGTTAATGGTATTTTCGAGAAGTTCAAGGAACTCATATTTATCGTTATCAAATTTATTTTGGCAATCGGTAAAAATATCTGCCAAAGAAAGCTGTTTGTATGGTATCATATAGGTACGACTCCTTTCTTGGTGGATTGGTAGATGGTTTTTGGACAATTCTATTTTACCACAAACCAGTGAGGAGTTGTTTTATTTTGTAACAAAAAGAACCCCGTATTTATGCGGGTTCTGGCGTTTCGCAAACGCCTAACGATAATAAATTATGAAAGGAGGTGGACATCATGAATAAACCAACAACAATTCTTACAAACAACCATAATGATAGATTTTATGATGCGAATCTGCTGATCGGAATCCATGTTGTCCGGCCTCCTGTTTATTTATCCTAGGGAAAGCGTACCTTTCTGTTGGAATAAATGATAAAAATATAGGTCAGATAAAAGAAGGATTTCCGATTTGATCAGGAAATCCTTCTTTTTTCGTGCTAAAATGAATGAGCAGGACCACTTGACAAAACATTTGTTCGCATGTTAAAATAAAAACGAATAAAAGGAACATAAGTTTGCATCACAGGTAATGACAGAAAGGTTTAGAAATGAGTAAAAAAAGAAAGAAAAAAAAGAAAGAAAAAAAGATAGGACTCGGGTTTTGGAAGACCGTAAAAAATAATTTCTGGGCGCTTCATTTTGTGTGGTCGATGAGCAAGAGTTATGTGATCCACACGTTTCTGACGAATGCGCTTGGTTACGTACAATGGGTCTTTTTCAGCGCCTATTTCATCCGTTTTCTCATCCAGGCGATGACGGGCGGGGAATCCGTTTCCAGTGTGTTTTTCTACATCGGTGTGGTAGCTGCGGCCCTGTGCCTGTGGAACATATATGACGGTTATTTCGGCCGGGTAGTGCGGCCGCTGAAAGAAACCGAATTGTACCAGAAGATGTATTCCGCCCTTTACCGCAAAGCGGAAAATGTGGAACTGGAGTGTTTTGAGGATGCGGAGTTTTATAACAGGTATACGATGGCGGTCGATAACGCCTGTGATAAAATGACGAATATTGTAAGGGAACTGACGAATATGATCTGCGCAGCTGTGGCCGGCATCTCGACCTATATTTTCATGTATCAGATGGATCCGTGGATGCTTTTGTTCGTCATCTCTCCCGTCATTGGTTCTTTTGTATTTGGAACGATCATGAATAAACTGAACTTTCAGATTTATCAGAAAGTGACCCCCGACAACCGAAAAGTGGAGTATGTAAACCGCGTGATGTATCTGTCGGAATATTCAAAGGAAATGCGGCTGTCTAATATTTTCCACGTTCTGAAACGTACATACAACGAGGCGGTGAGACATCAGATCCGCACAGTGAGATCATACATATCAAAGTTAATACCAAATGCGTTCCTGCAGTTCTATCTCTCGTACACGGTCATTTTCGAGGGTCTGCTGCTGTATGGGGCGTATCAGACGATGGTGACGCACCGGCTGACACTGGCGGATCTGTCGATCCTGTCCAGTATGATGATCGTGGCTTCGTGGATCTTAGTCCGCATTGGAAACTCGATGATGAACTGCATCCAGAACGGTATGTTTGTGCACAATATCCGCACGTTTATGGAATATGAGGAAAAGCTTCCCGAAGATACCGATGGGATCACACCGGATGCCGAGGTAGAGAGCATTGAGTTCCGAAATGTTTCATTTTCCTATAAGGGCGGGAAAGAGATCATCCATGATCTTTCATTCCGCATCGGTAAAAATGAGTCCGTGGCACTGGTGGGACATAATGGCGCCGGCAAATCGACGATCATTAAACTTTTGTTCCGCCTATACGATCCGGACAGTGGTGAGATACTGGTGAACAACCGGAATATCAAAGAGTATCAACTGGAAGAGTACCGGAATTTATTCGCGGCGGCCTTTCAGGATTATAAGATCTTTGCTTTCAGCGTGGCGGATAACGTACTGATGGAACGGAAAGTGGATGATCCAAAGAGAGTTGTGAAAGAGGCCCTGACGCGCGCAGGCGTCTATGATAAGATCCGAAGCCTTCCCAAAGGGATCCACACGGTGCTGACGAAAGAATTTGAGGAAGATGGCGCGGTACTTTCGGGCGGCGAATACCAGAAGGTAGTAGTGGCAAGGGCACTGGCTAATCCGGCGCCGGTGAAAGTGTTTGACGAGCCGTCGAGCGCGCTCGACCCGATCGCGGAGTATGAGTTGTTCCAGGCGATCATGGAGGAGAGTCGCGATCATATCATGTTTTTTATCTCCCACCGACTGTCTTCGGTAAAAGATGCCGATGTCGTATTTATGCTGGAAGAGGGAAGGCTGATCGAGCGGGGGACACATGAAGAACTGATGCAGCTGGGCGGAAAATATGCGGCCATGTACCAGATGCAGGCGAGGAACTATCAGCCGGATGATACGGACTGGGAGGTGGAATGGAATGTGGATTGATCGAAAGAACAAAAACAGATTATCGGTGAAGCGTACGTGTTCCAACGTTTGGTTCATGGTCAGCATTATTTTTCGCGCCTCTCCGCTGTATGGTGTGATGCTCCTCATAGAGAATATGCGGCACAATGGCATGATCTTTATTGAAACAACGGTTGGAGTGGGCTACATATTGGAAGCAGTAGAGTTTGGAAAGCCATTTTCTGAAGTATTCTGGTTTTTGATCTTCCTGTTTGCCCTGTTTGCGTGTTCGGGACTTTATTCTTCTGTGTTCCATTCTGTCGTGACGGGAATGTGCATGCCGAAGATTGAAAGAAAGCTGAAATTTATGCTGTACGAAAAAGCGGGAAGTCTGGATATTGCCTGCTATGATGATCCCGAATACTATAATGAGTTTGTACTCGCGGTATCAGAGTCAAAAGAGTCGATCGACCGGACGGTGAATCTGATCGGATTGTTTGTGGCGGGACTTATCGTTTTCTTTACTTATGGAACTTATTTTTTGCTAAAAGATCCGGTTTCCGTCGTATTTGTCGTCATATCGTTTGCCATCAGTTTCGTTGTCTACAATGTTACGAATAAGATCCGATACCGGATGAAGCTGGATATCAATCCGCTGAACAAGAAGCGGCAGTATGTACACCGGACGTTTTATCTCAGTACTTACGCGAAAGAGTTGAGGCTGAACCGTAAGCTGTCCGGCCGGCTGCATCGTGAGTTTCAGGAGACGAACGAGAATATATACAATGTGCAGAAGAAGGTGTGCCGGAAATTGTGGCGACTGAATTTTCTGACGGATTATGTCTTTACCGACTTTATTTTTAACGGTCTGTATCTGGCGTATCTCGTGTTTCAGGCGGCTGTACGAAAAGCCATTTCCCTGAGTGGTCTCGTCGTGTTATTTAATTCCGCCGGCAGCCTTAGAAATGGACTGCGGCTTTTGTCGGAACTTCCGCCGGCGGCGGTAGAGACTGCGCTCTATGTCGAAAAGATACGAAACTTTCTGGCATATGAAACGAAAGTAGTCAGCGAGGAAAATCTCGAGGTTCCGCAGGAGATCGGTGAGATCCGTTTTGAGGATGTTTCGTTTGCCTATAATGAGAGAGACGGAGATATCATCCATCGTGTATCGTTTTCAATCGCGCCGAGGGAAAAGATCGCGCTTGTCGGCTATAATGGCGCGGGGAAGACGACGATCATCAAACTGCTGATGAGATTGTATGACCCGACGGGCGGGAGGATCTTACTGGATGGCGTTGATATACGAAAGTACGACCTGCAGCAGTACCGGAGCCGGATCGGTACGGTATTTCAGGATTATCAGATCTATGCGGCGACCGTGGCAGAAAATGTCGTGATGGATGAGGTGCCGCCGCAGGCGGATGTGATCCCGGCGCTTCGGCAGAGTGGATTTTATAGAAGGGCTGCCGGTATGAAACACGGGGTAGAAACGGGGCTGACGAGGGAATTTGATGAGGAAGGAACCGATCTTTCCGGCGGTGAGAGCCAGAAACTTGCCGTGGCGCGCGTGTTTTATAAGGAAAGCGGGCTGATCATACTGGACGAACCTTCCAGCGCGCTTGATCCGATCGCGGAGTATCAGCTCAACATGTCGATGTCAAAGGCATCCGAACAAAAGAGTGTCGTGTTTATCTCCCACCGGCTTTCGACGACGAGACATGCGGACCGGATCCTTATGCTGGAACAGGGAAGGGTGATCGAGTCCGGGACACATGAAACTTTGTTGGCGCAGGCTGGCAAATACGCGGAGATGTGGCATGCACAGGCGAGTAAATATATATGATGCCGCAGGGCAAAAGTAAGGATCAGATAGAGTGAGCAAACAAGTCACAGAGCGATGGTTCTGTGCAGAAATGAGGATGAGGATGAAGAAAAATCAACTGCCTTCCCGAGTGGTTAAGCAACTGAAACCTTATGGAATCGGCAAAGGGGATATTTTGGATGTCTGTCCGATGGATCTGTCGGATGCGTGTGAATACATAAGCGGGTATTTGTTTTTGACCGCGGACACGCTTGGCATCGTGGTGAGTGAGCCGGTCACAAACCAGACGAGGTATTTCAGGGGCACGAAGACGAAGGATATGGAATACCGTGAGGATACGCTGGAGTATTCGTTCCGGCTGATCCCGCTGGAGGAAACGGCGCATATGAAGATCGAACGGATGGTGGCGACGAACCGCATCACGATCCTTCACAGGGATGTACCGCTTCAGATCGGAGTCATGACAAATCTATATCTCGAGCAGATGAACCTGTTTTTGAAAAGCTACCGCAAGCTGAAAAAGTATCCCGGAGCGGCGGATGAGATCGAGTCATCGGTGCAGATTCAGGAAGAACAGGCGGAATACTGTCCGGTGTGCGGTACGATGTATCCCGATCCCAAACGGAAGATCTGTCCGAAATGTATGAATAAGCGGTCGATCTTTCTGCGGACGCTCGGCTATTTTTTCCACTACAAATGGAAGTTTATCACTTTGTTTTTCTGCTATTTCGCGATGGCGGGACTGAATCTCGTGTGGCCGTACCTGAACGGGGCGGTTTTGTATGACCGGATTCTGCAGAAGGACGACGGGTTTCTAAAGCAGTTCGGGATCGCCGGGGAGTATCTGCTGGCGCTTCTCCTGCTCGTAGTCATTATGCTGCTTTCGAAAATCGTACAGCAGGGCGTGGCACTTGTTCAGGGAACGCTGATGGCGCAGATCGTGGCGGCGACGATCCGCGATATGAAACAGGATGTATTTTCTGCGATGGGAAACCTGTCGATCAACTTCTTTACGAGCAAGCAGACGGGAAGCCTGATGACGAGGGTGCTCAGTGACGCGGAGCGTGTGACGGACTTCTTTTTGGATGGATTTCCGTATATATTCGTTCATGGATTTACGATCATCGCAACGTTTACCGTGATGTTCCGCCTGAACTGGCAACTGGCGCTCGTGGCCTGTATCCTTCTGCCGCTGTTAGTCATCATGAGCGTTAAGCTGAAACCGAAACTATGGAGCCTGTTTGGACGCAGGCATCGCGCCGAGCGCACGGTGAACAGCCGTGTGAACGATAACCTGACGGGAGCGCGGGTCGTGAAGGCATTCGGTCAGCAGGAACAGGAAAACAGCCGTTTTGAGTCGCCGAACGAAAATCTGCGGGATGCCGAAGTGCGGATCGTCAAGTATAATAACCGGTTCACGATCCTGTATAACCTCGTGCAGGAGGTTTCAAACATCTGGGTATGGATACTGGGAGTATTGCTCCTCTTAAATACAGGCAGCATAAAGTTAGGTGTCCTCATCACATTTGTCGGCTATGTGGGCCAGCTGAACGGGCCGATGAATTTCTTTTCCTGGGTGTTTCATATGTGGACGAACAGCATCAACGCGGCGCAGCGGATGTTTGAGATCATGGATGCGGTGCCTGATATTCAGGAGATCGAACATCCGGTGCGCATGGAGGAACCAAAAGGTGATATTGTGCTCGAACATGTGACATTCGGATACGATGTGAATAATCCGGTGCTCAAAGATATAAGCCTTCATGTAAAAGAAGGGGAGATGCTGGGAATCGTCGGTCGGTCAGGAGCCGGAAAGACGACGCTCGTCAATCTGATCTCCCGTCTGTATGATACAAATGAAGGAAGTATTTATATGGACGGCGTCAATGTAAAGGACATTGCCTTCCATGACCTGCGCCGAAATGTGGCGATGGTATCACAGGATACATACATTTTTATGGGGACGGTAGCGGAAAATATCGCCTACGCGAATCCGGCGGCGACGAGGGCGGACATCATACAGGCTGCGATGCTGGCGAGCGCCCACGAGTTTATCTCCAATATGCCGGATGGGTATGATACGGTGATCGGAGCCTCGGGAAAGGATCTGTCCGGCGGGGAGAAGCAGAGGATATCGATCGCCCGCGCCATTTTGGCAAATCCGAAGATTCTCATCCTGGATGAGGCGACGGCCAGCGTCGATACGGAGACGGAAAAGGCGATCCAGAAGTCCCTTGATTATCTTGTGAATGGCAGGACGACGCTGTCGATCGCTCACCGGCTGTCCACGCTGCGGGATGCTGACCGGCTCGTCGTGATCGATAACGGCAGGATCGTAGAAGAGGGGACACATCAGGAACTGGAACAACTGGGCGGCATTTATTTTAAGTTGATGGAACTGCAGACGAAGTCGCTGGCATTGAAGGAATATGGAGGATTGTGATGGCTGAAGAATTTAAGATGGAAGAGATGGAACAGGAAGTGGAGGAGATGACGGCCCTTCGCTATCTCACAAAAGACAACGCTGTTTTTTCCAGAACGGAGGGCGGTTTTATCCGGCTGGCATTTGACGGAACCGAGTGGGACAGGGTACAGGTGATCCGTCTGTTCCCCTTTACGGATCCGGAACGATACATTTCGATCCGTACGGTGGAAGAGCGTTCGAAAGAGATCGGCGTCATTGAGGATTTGAAAAAGATGCCGAAGGAGACGAGAAAAATGCTGGAGGAACAGTTGAACCTGCACTATTTCACGCCGGTGATACAAAAGGTACTGGATATCAAGGACGAGTACGGATACGCGTATTTCCATGTACTGACTGACCGGGGTGAATGCCGGTTTACCATCAATATGGGCGGAAATGCTGTCGTACGCCTGACGGACACCCGTCTGCTCATCACCGATCTGGATGAGAACAGGTTTGAGATACCGGATGTGTTACAACTGACGCAGAAAGAGCAGCGGAAACTGGATCTGTTCTTATAGTTGCCACAAAGCGAGGAGGTTATCCATGATATTAAAATTTGAACTGCCAAAGACTGCGGTTTCCTGTATCCAAATGGATGCCGGAGAGCGGATCTATTACGCGGTCCCGTTTGATGTGGCGGAGGATGGTTCTTTTCTGCCGGATTCGTATCTGGTCGTCACGACGAGGCATCTGTGGGTCATTTCAAAGGGAGAGTTGCGGGAAAAACTGGATCTGTCACAATGCAGGCACGCAAAAGCGGAGCCGAAGATCGGCTGCGGCCTGCTCGTACTGGAACATCAGGGCGTGAGCCGTTACGTCGTGCAGTATTCGGCCAAACATCTCTCCCGGTACGCCTATGTGGCGAGAGGGATCAACATATTGATCTCCGGCCGGGGAGAAGAGGTAGTCAGCGGTGAATATGAAAAGATCTGTCCCAATTGTGGAAAAGCGATACCTGGTACGCGCTATTGCCCTCATTGTTCGAAAGAGGGAGGGTTCTGGCGGAATTTCCTGGCTATGGCGGCTCCCTATAAAAAGAGTTTTGTCGGAATCATCGCGCTGATGATCCTGGCGTCTGTCGTCACTCTGTTAAATCCCGAAGTGCAGAAGCACCTGGTGGATGAAGTGCTGACAAAAGGAAATGGCGGCATGTCGGTGGCGTTTACCTGTCTGGGGATCATGTTTGGCCTGAGTATCGGGATCGTGGTCATCAATATACTGAAAAGTTATTATTGTACGGTGCTCGGGGCAAGGATCGCAAAAGATCTGCGGGAACAGCTTTTTGCGAAAATTCAGATCTTGTCTTTGA
This sequence comes from uncultured Eubacterium sp., assembly GCA_910579145.1. Classification (GTDB taxonomy): domain Bacteria; phylum Bacillota; class Clostridia; order Lachnospirales; family Lachnospiraceae; genus Eubacterium_F. Next base: position 5,348 of record CAJTTQ010000067.1, on the reverse strand, counting down.
GTTTTATCAATGACAGGCGGCCGGGAGAATTGATGAACCGTATCGTCTCGGATACCGGAAGGATCCGCGAGTTTATGGAGAAGACATTTTGTAATATGTTTACGGTCTGTTTTATCTTTCTCTGCGACGTGATCTTTATGCTGGCGCTGAATGTAAAGCTGGCACTGTTTAGCTTTATCTTTATTCCGATCGCGGCGGCGGTCACGTATGGATTCCGTAAAAACATCCATCGCAGGTTCCATCTCCAGTGGAAGCGGGGCGACGATGTAAACAGCAATCTGCAGGATGTGATTTCCGGTATGCGCGTCGTGAAATCATACGGCAGGGAAGAGGCGGAAAAAGTAAAGTTTAATCACCTGGCTGATGAATTTTGCCATGTGCAGACGAGGAATGAAGTGTTCTGGGCGGTATTCAACCCCTGGATGAACTTTCTGATGGGGGCGGGCGTGTTTCTCGTCGTGTACTTTGGCGGTATTGACGTGCTGGACGGGGAGATGACGACCGGTGAGCTGCTGCAGTTTGTGACATACACGCAGCTTTTGTACCAGTACCTGAACTGGATGACAAATATGCCGCGTCAGCTGATCAACCTGATCAGCGGTATTGAGAGGATCAATGATGTGCTGGCGCAGGAGCCGTTTATCGAGGATGTCGAACATCCGGTGGAACTCGATGTGCAGGGCGAGATCGAATTCAGACACGCGACGTTTGGTTATAAATCGTACCAGCCGGTGCTGGAGGATCTGAACCTGACGATACGCAAAGGGGAAATGATCGGGATCGTAGGGGCGTCCGGGACGGGAAAATCGACGCTCATCAACCTGATCATGCGGCTGTATGAAGTGGATGACGGAAATCTTTTGGTGGACGGTCACGATATAAAAGAAATCCGTTCTGATAAATTCCACGCCCAGATCGGTGTCGTATTGCAGGAGACATTTCTATTTTCTGGGACGATTTTAAACAACATCCGTTTTTCCAGGCCGGATGCGACGTATGAGGAAGTGATCCGCGCGGCGAAAATGGCGAATGCCCACGAGTTTATCTCAAAAACGCCTGACGGTTACAATACGTATGTCGGCGAGAAGGGGTATAACCTTTCCGGCGGGGAGCGTCAGCGTATCGCGATCGCCCGCGCGATTCTGAATGAGCCGAAACTGCTCATTTTGGACGAGGCGACAGCGAGCCTTGATACGGAGAGTGAGTACATGATCCAAAAAGCGCTGGAACGGCTGACGGATGGCCGGACTACGTTTGCCATCGCGCACCGGCTGTCTACGTTAAAAAATGCCGACCGGCTCATCGTCATCGACGGGCACCAGGTGGCGGAAGTCGGCTCCCATGAGGAACTGATCCGGAGGAAGGGGATTTATTACCGGCTCGTGAAGGCACAGATGGAGATGCAGATGTGAGGGGAATAACGGCAGAAAGCTTATGTCCCACGAGAGACAAAGCGCTGGGAGTTTCCGGCACTTTGTCTCACTCACATCAGGCGAAAAAGGAGGTTTGCCTCCTGAAAAACAAGGAGGATATATGAAACAAAATGAAAAATGGCGCGCGCTGAAAAATAATGTGTACGCGCTGCGCCTGTTATGGAAGATCAGTCCGAGCCAGACGATACATAAAGCAGTGACGAGATTGCTCGGCTATTTTGAATGGCTCTTTTACAGCGCGTTTTTTATGAGGTACGTCATCCACGCGTTGGAGACAGACCAGGAGTTTCCATCCATCATAACATTCTTAATGATCACGGTAGTTGTATTTGCCAGCATTTCATTTTATAACAGTTATGTGAATGGGAAGGTACTTCCGATCACACAGGCAGAGGTATATAAAAATTTGAATCTGAAGCTCTTTGAAAAATCAGGAAATGTAGAGCTGGCCTGTTTTGAAGACAGTGAGTTTTACAATAAGTACACGCTGGCGATGGATAGGGCGGCGGAGCAGCTTATGGAGACGGTAGATACTATCTGGGGCGTATTTTTTGGTGTGATTGCCTCTGTCGTTTCTTTTGCGCTCATGTTCGAAGTGGACGCCATCTCGGTTCTTTTCATTATTTTTCCCATCATCGGAAATTTTGTTTTTGACCGCAAACTCGGTCAGATTGACTTTGAACGAAATAAGGATATGGCACCGTATAACCGGAAGATCGCTTATGTCAACCGGGTGATGTACCTGGCGGATTACGCGAAAGAAGTCCGCCTGACGAAAGCGTTTGCGTTGATGAAACGTCATTACAGTGAGGCGATCCGGGGCGTGGTGGAAGTGACGAAAAAGTACACGCCAAAGGCAGTTGTTTTCCACTGGCTCCGCGTGCAGTTTACATTTTCCTTTATTTTTGAAGGATTATTGATCTACGGTGCTTACCGGACGTTAGTCGGGCATACGATGACGCTGGCACAGCTGGCAGTTTTGACGAGTATGATGGTTTCTTCGACCTGGATTTTGATCGGTTTTACAGATTCTCTTGTGAAAGGATTTAAAAATGGTCTGTTTGTGGACAATCTGCGCGGTTTTTTAGAGCATAAGGAGAGCATTCCCGAGGATTACGCGGGAGAGGATCCGGGTGAGGTGATCGAGAACATTGAATTTCGTGACGTGAGCTTTTCGTATAAGGAGGAACCGGTCATACGGCATTTATCATTTGAGATACGGGGAGGCCGTACATATGCGCTCGTAGGGCATAATGGGGCCGGCAAATCTACGATCATAAAACTCCTGCTCCGCTTTTATGACCCGGATCAGGGTGAGATCCTGTTAAACGGCAGGAATATCAAGGAGTTTGAGCTGCAAAAATACCGCGCGCTTTTTGCGACGGCATTTCAGGATCATCAGATCTTCTCATTATCCATCATGGAAAATGTGCTGATGCGCAAAGGGATGCCGGAGGATGAAGAACAGGTAGTAAAGGCGTTAAAGATGGCCGGCGTCTACGACAAAGCGGCATCGCTGCCGCACGGGATCCACACGGTGCTGACAAGGGAGTTTTCGGAGGAAGGCGCGGTGCTTTCCGGCGGTGAGTATCAGAAGATCGTAGTGGCGAGGGCGTTTGTGAGAAACTGTCCCTGTAAGATTTTTGATGAACCCTCGAGCGCGCTCGATCCGATCGCCGAAAACGAGTTGTTTGATAACATATTAAAGGCCGGCAGGAATAAGACGATGCTGTTTATCTCCCACCGGTTATCTTCGGTACAAAACGCGGACTGGGTATTTATGTTAGAGAACGGAACGGTAAAGGAAGAGGGAACCCATGCAGCACTCATACAGAAAAAGGGGGCGTATGCGGATATGTATGAAAAGCAGGCGGTCAATTATCTGGCAAAGGGGCCGGAAGAATCGGAGGTGCAGGGATGAAGCAGGTTTGGAAGAATCACGTTTTTTTATGGAAACTCTGTTTTCGGACAGCGCCGGGATATATGATCTACTTTTTATACGACGCGTTCCGTCTGAAATTTTTTATCTTTCTCGAGCATACGCTCGGCATCCGCTATGTGCTTCACTGCGCGGAATACGGGGAACCGTTTTATAAGGTACTGCTCGTGGTCGGAGGGATCCTTCTCGCCAACATGATACAGATCATACCTGACGGTTATTTTATCCACGCCATGACATTCCGGGCAAAGCCGAAACTGTACCAGGCGCTGAAGGAGCAGATGTATCAAAAAGCGGCAGAACTTGATCTGTCATGTTATGACGATCCGAAATACTATAATGATTTTGTGCTCGCGGTTTCGGAAGCGGAAACTTCAATCGACCGTTTTCTCACACTTCTGAACACGATCATGAGCAGTATCACCGTGTTTATCACAGCGGGGGTATTTTTCCTCATGACGGATGCGGCAGGTATTGTGTTCGTATTTACCTCGTTTGTGTTAAGTTTTATCCTCTCCAAAGCGTTAAACAAGCTGAATTATAAGACGAGGGTGACGGAAAATCCTTTGGAGCGCAGACGGAATTACGCGAGCCGTGTTTTTTATCTCAATGAATACGCTAAAGAACTCCGGCTGAATCCGGAAGTGGCACACATTTTAAAAAAGGATTTCACCGAGGCGAATGAAGAGATCATAAAAACGCGGCGGAATGTTGCGAAAAAGAGGGTCGGCCTTCTGTTTGCCAAAGGTTATTGTGCGGGGGATTTTATCCTGGACGGCCTGTACATTGTCTACCTTGTTTTCCAGGCCGCGATCCTGCACACGATCAATTACAGCAATGCGGTCGTGCTGTTTAACCAGACGGGTCAGTTGCGGGGCGGTATGCGTGGATTTGCCGAGGCGATCCCGATGGCCAATGAAAACAGTATGTATATCGATAAGATTCGGGCGTTTCTCGCCTATGAGCCGGTGATCCGGCATGGGATCGGCAATCCTGTTCCGAAAGGTACGGGAGAGATCTGTCTGAAAAATGTGAGTTTCCGCTACTCGGAACACGGGGAGGAGATCCTCCATCATATCAACCTGTCCGTGCCGGAGGGACAGAGGGTCGCTGTCGTCGGTTATAACGGCGCTGGCAAGACGACGCTCATCAAACTTCTCATGCGCTTATATGATCCGACGGAGGGGGAAATCCGCTATCACGGAAAGGATATCCGGGAGTACGATCTGGACGAGTACCGGAAACGGATCGGCGTCGTATTTCAGGATTATAAAATGTATGGCGCTTCTTTGTTGGAAAATGTCATCCTTGATGATGTGGAGGATCCTGCCAGGGAGGAGGAACCCGTGAAGGCCGCGCTCGTGCAGAGCGGTTTTGGCGGGCGTCTTGGCGATCTGCCGCAGGGACTGGCAACACCGATCACGACGGAGTTTGATGAAAAGGGTGTCAACCTTTCCGGCGGGGAGAGCCAGAAGGTAGCGATCGCCAGGGCGTTTTACCGGGAGGCCGATATTCTCGCGATGGATGAGCCGTCGAGCGCCTTAGATCCGATTGCCGAGTACAGCCTGAATAAGGCGATGCACAAGGCGGCGAAAGGAAAGACGGTGTTTTATATTTCCCACCGGCTTTCTACTACGAGGGACGCCGACCGGATCATCATGCTGGAGAAGGGCAGGATCATCGAGGAGGGAACGCATGAACAGCTGTTGGAACTCGGTGGGAAATATGCCCAGATGTGGCGGGTTCAGGCGGGGAGGTATGAGGTTTGGTAGGGGGAGGTAGTTGCTGTGAAACGAAAGAGGGTAAATCTATATAATATGTGGGGAATAGAATGATTTCAGAGTGTCAAAAAGTGTACTTTTTGACACTCTGGTTTACGTAAAATATTTTACTATATTTTTCGTTTGACGCAACAAATTTATCTGTTCCTTAAAGAGTATGCGGCAGATGGAAGATAGAAAATGAAGGGTTCAATG
>CAJTTQ010000066.1 GCA_910579145.1 uncultured Eubacterium sp. | reverse complement strand
CGTTCCTTTAAATGGTTTCTTTTTCTCATGTTATAAAATCTCCTTTGTTTTTTGATGTATTAAGTCGTCAAACTCATATACATCATACGGGGAGATTTTATTTTTTTCAAATTTCATGTTCTATAGGAATGCTTTTGTAAGTCATGAAATGTAAGTCTCATTTAAGTGTAATCAATGGCCTGTTTGCCCACAAGAAACTACAATGGTTTTTTTCCTCGTATAAAAGATAACTGCAGTATTCTTCCAAATAAAATTTTGCACGGCATAGTGCGCGAAACAGCGTTGATAAATGGAAGCTAACCTTAAAATGTACGAAATATGAACTACTTTTTTCGTCTGGATTCATGTAAAATAGTAGTAATGCAAACAGAGGAGGAAAAGTACTATGACGGAACTGGTAAACGGAAAAATAGGCAGGCGGCTGAGAAGGGTGCGGCTCATGCTTGGCATAAAAGTAAAGGATATGGCGGAGAGCCTCGACCTGACCGTCGGGCATTACCGGAAGCTGGAGCGCGGGGAGCACGCCATCAACCTGTCGCTTTTGATCCTGCTGCACGGAAAGTACGGGATCGACCTGAACTATCTGATCACGGGAAGGGCGAGGGAGGAGGATCTGGCGCGGGATCTCGTATGTGGAAACCCGGAGGAGGTATTTTTTCTGCTGCACCGGCTTTTGGATTCCTGCGAGAAGATTTATGGCGATGTGCGGGAGGAGGGCAGAAACGGTGACGAAAAGTATTGTTAGGGAAGCGCTGGATGTATTTGTGTGCGTCGAGGGACGGATGAACCATGTGAACATGGAGGATATCATCTATGTGGAACACAACAGCCGCACGATATTTCTCTATACGGTCAAGGGTATCCTCTATATCCCTTACACACCGTTAAATGAGATCCTGCGTATTCTCGGCGGGGATTATTTGTTTCAGTGCCACAAGTCGTATCTCGTGAACCGTATTTATATAGAAAGGATAGACAGGACAGAGAACTGCATCCTGCTGAAAGATTATCTGGGAACCATAGCGGTCGGGCGCAAATTTAAGAGGGGCGTGCTGCAAAAGATGCACTATGTAGGAGGGGAAACGAAAGTTTGATGATGGCATGTTACAGTTTTTCTTGCCAAAAACAGCCATTCGGTATATAATGTACAAAGCTTTTGGATCATAAATCCATAGAACAGTAGGAGGGATAAAGCCATGAAAGAGATTTTTTTAATCCGGCATGGCAAGCAGTGTTCGACGCGCTGTAATGTAGACGTCAGCCTGGATGACACCGGGCGGCGGCAGGCGGCGCTGGCGGCGCAACGGCTGTGCCGGTATGGAGTGGAAAAACTATATGCGAGCGGACTAAAGCGGGCGGTGGAAACCGCGGAGATCATCGGAGAAAAAATCGGACAACCCCCGGTCGTGATCGAAGAGTTCCACGAGATCGATTTCGGGATGCTGACCGGGAAGGAAGATACCGAAATCCGAATGGAATACGCGGATTTTCAAAAAGAGCGGGCAGACCAGACGAGCGATCTGGGCTATCCCGGCGGCGAGAACGGCGCCGATGTCGTGGCGAGAGTCATGCCGCGGATCGAACAGATCTGCCGGGCTCCAGAGCAGCGGGTGGTGGTCGTGACGCACGGCGGTGTGATCCGCGCGCTGTGCGCCCATCTGCTGCAGACGGATCTGAAACATAAGTTAAAGTTTGCCATTGATCTGGAAAATACGAGTATTACCCAGATCTGTTATGACGAGACGGCCGGACGGTTTTATTTGGAGCGGTTCAATGATTTTGCCCACTTGGAGCAGGAACCGGAACTTTTAAGAAAGAGCTGGAATATGTCGTGGCTGCGTATGCAAGAGAGAAATGGAGAATGAAAATGGAACAGGAAAAGATGGAAAAAAAGACAGGGGAGCGGGAAGAAAATAAGATGGGCGTCATGCCGGTCAAAAAGCTGATCATCAGTATGTCCCTGCCGATGATGGCGTCAATGCTCGTACAGGCGTTGTATAACATAGTCGATAGTATGTTTGTGTCAAGGATCGGGGAGGACGCGCTGACGGCGGTCTCTTTGGCATTCCCGCTCCAGACACTCATGGTGGCCGTGGCGGTCGGTACAGGAGTCGGCGTCAATGCGCTGCTCTCAAAAAGCCTCGGCGAGAAAAAGTTCGAGGTGGCGGACCGGGCGGCGAATGCCGGTGTATTTCTCATGGTGGCAAGCTATGTGGTCTTTTGTATTTTTGGCATTTTTGGCACCGACTTGTTTTTCCAGTCCCAGGTCGATCCGTCAAAGGCAAATGCCGGTGCCATCGTGGAGTTTGGAACCGGATACCTGAAAGTGTGTATGGTCGGATCGATCGGATTTATGCTTGAGATGATGCTTGAGAGGCTTTTGCAGGCGACCGGAAAAACGTTTTATACGATGATCACGCAGGGAACGGGGGCGATCCTGAATATCATCCTCGACCCGATTCTGATTTTTGGCTATTTTGGTTTTCCCGAACTCGGTATCCGGGGGGCAGCGATCGCTACGGTCATCGGACAAGTCGTGGCCATGTTTTTAGCACTTTGGTTCAATGTGAAGAAGAATACGGAGATCAGTCTTTCGCTGCGGAACATGCGCCCTCACGCGGAGACGATACGCAAGATCTACTGGGTTGGCGTGCCGTCCGTGATCATGCAGGCGATCGGTTCTGTCATGACGTACGGGATGAACCAGATCCTGTCCCCGGTCTCGACGACGGCAGTCGCCGTGTTCGGTATCTATTTTAAACTGAACAGTTTTATTTTTATGCCGGTGTTCGGTCTCAACAATGGACTGATCCCCATTATTTCGTATAATTATGGAGCCCGAAAGAAGGAGAGGATCATCGAGTCGGTGCGGTTCAGCCTGATCATTGCGGTCAGTATCATGCTCCTCGGCCTCTGCGTCTTTTTGACGATCCCCGACAAGCTTCTGCTGCTGTTTGACGCGTCTCCGAATATGCTGGAGATCGGCGTGCCGGCGCTGCGCATCATCGGAACGCATTTTATACTGGCCGGGGCGTCCATCGTACTCATGTCTACGTACCAGGCATTCGGGGAAGGGCTTTTAAGCCTTATGGTGTCGGTGTTGCGACAGCTCGTCGTCATATTACCAGCTGCGTTTCTGCTCATGAAATTTGTCGGGCTCGGAGCTGTCTGGTGGTCCTTTCCGATCGCGGAGACATTTTCACTGTCCCTGAGCGCCTTTTTCTTTATAAGGCTTTACAGGACGAAGATAAAGGTGCTATAATTGCAATGATTACCCATCGCGCGAGCGAAGAAGAATGGAGGAAAAAGAGATGAAATTAGACAAATTAGCAGGAGACAGATTTAAAGAAAAACCATCCGACTGTGTCATTGACAGCCATGCGCTCATGATCCGCGGCGGTTATATGAAACATATGGCAAATGGGATCTACTCACAGTTTCCGCCGCTGCGCAGGGTAACGGCGAAGATTGAAAAAATCATACGGGAAGAAATGGATGCCATCGGCGGACAGGAGGTCTTATTCCCGGTGGCGCTGCCGGCGAGTTTGTGGGAACAGTCGGGGCGTTTCCAGAGTGTCGGAAATGAACTCGTGCGATTCAAGGACCGGAACCAGTCAAAGATGGTGCTCGGCATGACCCACGAGGAGGCGGCGGTCCATCTCGTGCGGGAATATGGAAACAGCTATACGAAATATCCGTTTATGATCTATCAGATCCAGACGAAATTCCGCGATGAGGCGCGTCCGCGCGCCGGACTCATCCGCGTGAGGGAGTTTACGATGAAAGACGCGTATTCGTTCCACACGTCGCAGGAGGATCTAGAAGATTATTATGATAAATGTTATCACGCCTATGAGCGTATTTTCGCGAGGGCAGGCCTGCCGGAAGTCGTCGTCGTGCTATCGGATTCCGGCATGATGGGCGGCAACATTTCCCATGAATATATGCTTTTGACGCCGGTGGGAGAGGATTCCGTCGTGCTGTGCGGCAGCTGCGATTTCCGTGCGAACATGGAGGCGGCCGAGAGTATCGTGGAACAGGACCAGACGCTTCCACAGGCGCCTTTGGAACTCGTCGATACGCCGGAGAAGCATACGATCGAGGATGTGTGCGATTATCTGCATCTTCCGGTGGAAAATTCGTGCAAGGCGGTCGTATATCAGAGAAATGACGACGACGGCTATATCGTATTGTTCCTGCGCGGCGATCTCGAGGCAAATGAGACGAAGGTGAAAAACGCGGTCGGCTGTAAAATACATGCGGCTGTCATTACGGAGGAGTGTGGACTTCAGGCGGGTTCGATCGGGCCTTACAAACTAGAAGGCGACTATACGGTACTCTATGATAATTCCCTGAAAGGGATCGCCAATCTGTGCTGCGGCGGCAATATCGACGGCAAGCACTACGTCGGCCTGGATATGCAGCGGGATATGAAAGATGTGGAATATGGTGATTACGCGAAAGCAGTAGAGGGCGGGATCTGCCCGTGCTGTGGAAAGAAAGCGCTGCGCGTGGAGCGGGGGATTGAAATCGGTAATATCTTCCAGCTCGGTACAAAGTATACAAAACCGATGAATATGGAATATTTAGACAAAGACGGCAAAAAGCAGAATCCGGTCATGGGGTGTTATGGCATCGGGGTCGGCCGTCTGGCGGCTTCGGTATGCGAGATGTCACACGATGAATACGGCCCGGTCTGGCCGATCACGATCGCGCCGTGGGAAGTACATCTGTGCTGTGTGCGCGCCGACGACGAGGAGTGCCACGCGTTTGCCGATCAGCTGTATGAGGAATTAGAAAAGAAGCGGATCGAGGTTATTTACGACGACCGCAGCGTGCGTGCGGGAGCGATGTTCTCGGATGCCGATCTGCTCGGCGTACCGGTGCGTGTCGTCGTCAGTCCGAGAAATATGAAAGAGGGCTGTGTAGAAATCGTGACGAGAGATAAATCGGTCAGCCAGAACGTGAAATTGGATGAGGCCGTTTCCGCGATTGAGGAACTGATCCGAAAGCTGTATGAGGATGTATACGCAAAGGGAGGCGTAAATGAATTTTAGGAACTACTTGAAACAGGGCTTTGTCCTGCTCGACGGCGGGACGGGGTCGAATCTCCAGGAACACGGCATGCAGGCCGGTGACTGCCCGGAAACATGGATCTTAGAGCACCCGGATGTATTTGTAAAACTGCAGAAGGGATACATCGGGGCCGGAAGTGATGTCCTGTACGCGCCGACGTTTACGTGCAGCCGCATCAAGCTTGCCGAGTACGGACTAGAGAAGAGGCAGAGGGAACTTATTTTTGATCTGGTCGGCCTGACCAAACGGGCGATCCGCGAGAGCCGGACGGAGCGAAAGATCTACATCGCCGGGGACATGACGATGACCGGGGAGCAGCTTGAGCCGATCGGTTCACTCCCGTTTGAGGAGCTGATCGACGTTTACAAACAACAGGCGGGGTATCTGTATGAGGCGGGCGTCGATCTGTTCGCGGTCGAGACGATGATGAGCCTGCAGGAATGCCGCGGCGCCCTGATCGCCATACGGGAGACGTGCGGGGAAGAGGTGCCGGTACTCGTGACGCTGACGTTTCAGGACGATGGCCGGACGCTGTACGGGACGAAGCCGGAGACGGCGGCGATCGTGTTAGAGGCGATGGGCGCGGATGTGATCGGTGTCAATTGTTCCACTGGGCCGGATAAGATGACTGATCTTGTCAGCCGGATGCTTACTGTCTCCCATATTCCGGTTGCCGTAAAGCCGAACGCCGGCCTGCCGGAACTGGTCAATGGGAAAACCGAATACCGCATGGAACCGGAGGAATTTGCCGAGGCGATGATGCCTCTGATCGAACAGGGCGTCACGGTAGCCGGCGGCTGCTGCGGCACGAAACCCGCGCATATCCGTAAGCTTCGGGAAGCGATTTCCCAAAAACGGCCCGTCTGCCGGAAAACGAAAGAGATACGCGCGCTCACGAACGAGCGCGATTTCGTGATGATCGACCTGGACGGAACGTTTTCTGTCGTGGGCGAGCGGATCAACCCGACCGGAAAGAAGGATCTGCAGGCGGAACTTCGCGAGGGAAAGCTTGACCTCGTGCGTGCGCTGGCGGAAGAACAGGTGGAACAGGGCGCGAAGGTGTTAGATGTCAATATGGGAATGGACGGCATCGACGAGAAAGAAATGATGCTGCGGGCGGTAGAGGAACTTACACTGGCGGTAGACGTTCCGCTTTGCATCGATTCGAGCTCCGCCGATGTGGTGGAAGCCGCGCTCCGCATCTATCCCGGGCGCGCGCTGATCAATTCCATCTCGCTGGAGCCGGGAAAAATGGAACGGCTGATCCCGGCGGCGAAAAAGTATGGAGCGATGTTTATTTTACTGCCGCTCTCTGAAAAGGGCCTGCCGGAAAACCTGGCGGAGAAAAAGCGGATCATCGGGACGATCGCAGAGGAGGCAAAACGCCACGGACTTTCCAAAACCGACATCGTGGCGGACGGCCTTGTGACGACGATTGGGGCGAATAAAACGGCCGCCCTGGAAGTGCTCGAGACGGTTCGTTACTGCAAAGAGGAGCTCGGGGTGGCGACGATATGCGGACTGTCGAATATATCCTTTGGCCTGCCGGAGCGGTCATTTGTGAACAGCGCCTTCCTCACCATGGCGATCATGCAGGGGTTGACGATGGCGATTGCGAACCCGAGCCAAACGCTGTTGGTCAATGCGGCGCTGGCGTCTGACCTTCTTTTGAATAAGAACGAGGCGGATCTTGCCTATATCAACGGCGTCTGTCCGGCAGAGGTGTCGGCCGGACGGCAAAAACATGCCGGCGGCGCAGGAAAGACAGGCGGCGGGGGTGAGAAAACGGACGTTCCCTGCCAGGCAGATGGTGCCAGGCATCCACTCTTTACCGCCGTGATCAAGGGAAAGAGCCAGAAGGTGAAAGAACTTGTGAAACTTGCGCTCGAGCAGGGGGAACAGCCGGCAGCGATCATCGACACGTATCTGATCCCCGCCATCAATTATGTGGGGGAACAGTTTGAGAAGGGGACGTATTTCCTGCCGCAGCTCATCGCCAGCGCCGAGGCGATGGAGACGGCGATCGATGATCTAGAACCGCTGCTGCAGAAGGAAAGAGGCGGTAAAAAGCTGGATACGATCGTGATGGCTACCGTGAAAGGTGATATCCATGACATCGGCAAGAACCTGGTGGCGCTCATGCTGAAAAATTACGGCTACGACGTGATCGACCTGGGAAAAGATGTGGACAGTGAACTTATCCTCGATACGGCACGCGAAAAACAGGCGGCTGTGATCGGGTTGTCGGCACTTATGACGACGACGATGACGGAGATGGGTCATGTCGTAAACATGGCGAGGGAACAGGGGATCACGGCGAAGATCATCGTGGGCGGAGCTGTCGTGACGGAACATTTTGCCAGGGAGATCGGGGCAGACGGCTACTCGCGGGACGCGAGGGAGGCCGTGAAGCTCGTGAACCGTCTGCTGGAAAAATAAGGAGGGCGTTGTCGGATATGTGTGACAGGATTGATGTGATCATCCCGGTTTACCGCCCGGATCATAAACTCGGGCAGCTGATCGAACGGCTGAACCATCAGACGAAAAAGCCGGAACATGTATGGTTTTTACAGACGATGGAAGGAACAAAAGAAGATGAGAGGGTGGCGAGACTTTTGGCACAGGCGGAGCGCGGCCGTATCATTCCCATAGAAAAACAGGAATTTGACCACGGCGGAACGAGAAACCGCGGCGCTTTGGCTTCGCGGGCCGACCTGATCCTGTTTATGACGCAGGACGCCGTACCGACGGATGATGTCCTGCTCGAAACCCTCGTCCGGCACATGGAGGAAGATGAGCAGATCGCCGCGGTCTATGCGAGGCAGCTTCCCGGCGGTGAGGTGGGGGCGGTCGAGCGGTTTACGAGGGCGTTTAATTATCCGGCACGGTCTGCGGTAAAAGAGGCGGCGGATCTAAAGCGGCTCGGCATTAAAACATATTTTTGTTCCAATGTGTGCGCGATGTACCGGCGGCGTGTTTACGAGGAACTGGGCGGGTTTGTGACGCGCACGATCTTCAATGAGGATATGATCTTCGCGGCATCCATCATCGATGCGGGGTATAAGATCGCGTATGCGGCGGATGCGGAGGTGGTACATGCCCATAAATATACGTACCGGCAGCAGTTTACGAGGAATTTTGACATGGCGGTGTCCCAGCGGCAGTACCGGCATATTTTCGAGCGTGTGAAGTCGGAATCCGAGGGGGTGCGTCTCGTAAAAGAGACGGCCAGGCATCTTTTGAAGGCAGGCAAATGGTATTTGCTGCCCGATCTCGTGCTGCAGAGCGCGTGTAAGCTGCTCGGCTATAAATTTGGCATGCGGTATGAAACGCTGCCGGATGGGATCGTGAAAAAGATGAGTATGAATAAACGGTACTGGGAACATGGTGAGGAGCGATGAAGGAGACAGGACAAGCACGCATCCATATCGTACTGGCTGCCTATAACGGCGCATCATATATCCGGGAGCAGCTGGATTCGGTGCTGGCAGGCGGTCGGGATGATATTTGGATCGAGATATGCGACGACGGATCCACGGACGACACCGTGCGGATCGCGCGGGAATACGAAGCAAAATATGGATGTATCGGCGTTCATGAAAATGAAAAGAACCTCGGGTATGTGAAAAATTTCATCGAGGGCATCAAAAGAAGCAAAAGTCCGTATATCATGCTGTGTGACCAGGATGATATATGGGATGCCGATAAGATCGCCCGCACGATGCGGGCGATGGAGCAGCTGGAGCAGAAACAAAGAAACAAAGAAACCACACCGCTTCTCGTCTTTACGGACGCGGTTAATTTTGACAGTGATACAAAAAGACAATGCGGTTCCTTTCATCAAAGCAGTCATTTGGACGTGGCGAAGACGGATCCGGCGCATCTACTGATGGAAAATAAGTGCATCGGATGCACGGTCATGGTCAACGCGGCGGTGCGGCCCTTTTTGGATACGCTGCCAGAGGAAGTGCGCGTGCATGACTGGTGGCTGGCGCTGATCTGCAGCCAGTTCGGGGAAATTTCGTATCTCGCGGAAACGACCTTGCAATATCGGCAGCATCGTGGTAATATGATTGGCGGAAGCAGTTTTTCGGATTATGTGAAGAACCGTATTTCCCATTTAAAAAGACAAAAAGAGGCACTGGAGCAGACATTTGCCCAGGGAGAGGCGTTTTACCGCGTGTTCCAGAATGAACTGGAAGGACAGCCGGCGGTGAGGGCGTTTGCCCGCATGGGGAGCGCCGGATTCTGGCGCAGGCGATGGTATACCGTCCGTTATGGATTTTGGAAGAGCGGATGGGTGAGGAATATCGCGCTGCTTTTGATGTTATAAAGTGGAAGGACATAGGAACTTTAGGACCCTAGGAGCTTTAGAACCTTAGGAGCTTTAGAACCTTAGGAGCTTTAGAACCTTAGGAGCTTTAGAACCTTAGGAGCTTTAGAACCTTAGGAACGGAGGAGAAGATGGCGAAGGCAAAAAAGAAGGCAAAAGGGAAGAAAAAAGTTGCTGGTAAGATTTTACTTGTCGTGGGCATCCTTTTGAGCATAGGTGTGGGAAGCGCGGCGGCAACGGCACAGTACTATTTGACCGGCAGCATCAGTATGGTGAATTTTGATAACGAGGATTCTCTCGATAAGGTAGATATATCGAAGTATGATACGGTCAGTGATTCGGATATTATAAATATTTTAGTCGTCGGCACCGATAAAAATCCGGACGAGCAGAACAAAGTGGGGGCATCGCGGCGTACGGATTCCATGATGATCGCTACGCTCGACATGAAGCATAAAAAATTAAAGGTGACATCTTTGATGCGGGATATGTACGTGCCGATCCCGGGCCACGGCAGCCAGAAATTGAATTCCGCGTATGCGCTCGGCGGCATCCGGCTCCTCTACGAAACGCTGGCGGACGATTTCGGCATAAAGGCGGATGGCTACGCGGAGGTGAATTTTGACGCGTTTATCGAGGTGATCAATGCCGTAGGCGGCGTGGAAGCGACGCTGACTGAGTCGGAAGCGGAACATTTGAATGATACGAATTATATTAAAAGAAGAAAATACCGGAATGTGAAAGTGGGAAAACAGATATTAAACGGCTATCAGGCACTCGGATACTGCCGTATCCGGCATGGGAAGAAAATGGCAAACGGCCATTATCCGGCTGTTCTCACAGCTTCCGGCAAGGGGGATGACTACGGGCGCACGGAGCGCCAGCGTCTTTTGATGCAGGCACTTTTGAAAAAAGTGAAGGCGATGTCGCTCACGGAGTGGATGGACCTTGTGAAGATCATCCTTCCAAACGTGAAAACGGACCTGAAAGAGGATGAGATTTATTCTTATATACTGGCTGTTGTTCAGATGGGGACGACGGAGTTACATCAGTTCAGCCTTCCGACCGACGACGGGTATTCCAGCCAGATGATCGGAGAGCAGCAGTGCCTCGTGCCAGATCTTGTGAAAAGCAGAACGGCTTATAAAAACTTTGTCTATGAAGAAAAGGGAAAGAAGAAATAGTGCAGGGTGGTTGACAAGTTTGGTCGAAATTGGTACAATTATTTTCGGAAAAGTAAGGAGTGAATGCCATGCGGAAAATGGTACTATCTATATTGATTGATAATACGCCGGGTGCGTTGTCCCGCGTTGTCGGCCTATTCAGCCGGCGCGGGTATAACATTGACAGCCTTACGGTCGGAGAGACCGAAAATCCGGCGGTTTCGCGGATGACGGTAGCAGTGACGGGAGACGGGATCATCCTCGACCAGATCGAGAAGCAGATCACTAAGCTGGAAAATGTGATCCAGGTGCAGGAACTGACCGGCGACGCGTCCGTCTGCCGGGAACTGATCCTCGTCAAGGTGTCGGCGTCACAGGAGGCCAGGCCGTCCATTAACGCCATCGTGGAAATATTCCGGGCAAAGATCGTAGACGTCGCTTCTGACACGATGATGATCGAACTGACGGGAAACCAGGCGAAATTGAACGCGTTTACAAAGCTTTTGGACGGATATGAGATCAAAGAACTTGTGCGAACGGGAATTACCGGACTGGCGAGAGGATTTTTGGACGAGCAGAACGCATAAACGCGTTTACAAAGCTTTTGGACGGATATGAGATCAAAGAACTTGTGCGAACGGGAATTACCGGACTGGCGAGAGGATTTTTGGACGAGCAGAACGTATAAACGCGTTTACAAAGCTTTTGGACGGATATGAGATCAAGGAACTAGTGTGAACGGGAATTACCGGACTGGCGAGAGGATTTCTGGACGAGCAGGATTTGTAACATGGAAAACCATCCTCCGAATTTTGGAGGGGCTTTATATAATATAATTTAGGAGGAAAAGTAAAATGGCAGACGCAAAGATTTATTATGAAAGTGACTGTAACCTCGGACTTTTGGACGGCAAGACGATTGCGGTCATCGGGTACGGCAGTCAGGGACATGCCCACGCATTGAACGCGAAAGAGAGCGGTTGCAACGTGATCATCGGTTTGTATGAAGGCTCGAAATCATGGGCAAAGGCAGAGTCTCAGGGATTTGATGTATATACGGCAGCAGAGGCAGCGAAAAAGGCAGATATTATTATGATCCTGATCAATGACGAGCTTCAGGCAAAGATGTACAAAGAGTCCATCGAGCCAAATCTGGAAGCCGGCAATATGCTGATGTTCGCGCACGGCTTTAACATTCATTTCGGACAGATCGTGCCGCCCAAAGATGTCGACGTGACGATGATCGCGCCGAAAGGGCCGGGACATACGGTCCGCAGCGAGTATCAGGCAGGAAAAGGCGTTCCGTGTCTGGTGGCAGTAGAGCAGGATGCGACGGGAAAGGCGCTTGACATGGCGCTTGCGTATGCGCTTGCAATCGGCGGGGCGAGAGCTGGTGTTCTCGAAACGACGTTCCGTACCGAGACCGAGACCGACCTGTTCGGTGAGCAGGCAGTTTTGTGCGGCGGTGTCTGCGCGTTGATGCAGGCAGGTTTTGAGACGCTCTGTGAGGCTGGTTATGACCCGAGAAATGCGTATTTTGAATGTATCCATGAGATGAAGCTGATCGTGGATCTCATCTATCAGAGCGGGTTTGCGGGCATGCGCTATTCGATTTCCAATACGGCGGAATACGGGGACTACGTGACAGGGCCGAAGATCATCACGGAAGACACGAAGAAGGCGATGAAGAAGATCCTGAGCGATATTCAGGATGGTTCGTTTGCCAAAGAATTCCTTTTGGATATGTCTGAGGCGGGCGGCCAGGCTCACTTCCGCGCGATGAGAAAAATGGCTTCCGAGCATCCGTCTGAGGTGATCGGTGAGGATATCCGTAAGCTTTACAGCTGGAATGGCGAAGATAAATTGATCAATAACTAACAATGTGTGTTCAGCCCGGTTGATACTGACCGGGCTTTCTTAACAGATGGATCCAGATGCAAAAAAACGGGTAAAGAAAGAGGAGTGTGTGGTATGGTTCGTCTTGTCGTAAGCGATGTGGACGGAACGCTGGTAGAAGACGGCGGTTCTGTCGAATCCTTTCATCCGGGTTACTATGACGCGATACGCGGATTAAAGGAAAAAGGGATCGTGTTTGCCGTTTGCAGCGGAAGACAGCTCGTGAGTCTGGAAAAGCTGTTTGCTCCGGTGGCGGATATGATCTATTTTGCCGTGGACGGCGGAAGTATGGTGTTTTATCAGGGTGAGTGCCTGTATTCAAAATTTCTGTCGAAAGAAATCTGTGATGAGATCATTGACGATGCGGCAAAGATCCCGCCGTGTGATGTGATGGTCAATGGCAGGAAACACGCGTATGCGTGCAGTGCCGACTCGGAGATGTACCGCTGGATGGTGAACAGCTATGGCTATGACATTCAGGCCGTGGGGAACCTGAAAAAAAACGTGCGTGATGAGATCGTGAAGGTATCGCTCTATCACCACAATATGGTGGAGGCGCTGACGGATCCGTGGTTCCGCCCCAAATGGGAAAATCGTGTCCGGCTGAATCTGGCCGGGATCCAGTGGCTCGACTGCGTGCCGAAGGATGGCGGTAAAGGAAGCGCGGTGGCATTTATTCAGGAAACGCTGGGGGTCACGAGGGAGGAAACGATGGCATTTGGTGACAATCAGAATGATATCGATATGTTGAAGAGAGCGGGAAAAAGTTTTGCCGTGGCAAATGCGAGAGAGGAATTGAAGGCGGCTGCGACGGACGTATGCGGATCCTGCATGGAGAACGGGGTACTAAAGGAATTGATTAAATTGTAATTGAAAGGAACATACGATGGAAAATAGTATTTATGTGTGGCTGCTAGCGGGAATGGTCTGTGTGCTTGTCTGCATCGTGTTCTGTTCGCTCTACATCCGTCTGCGGATGCGGAGTCTGGAGAGAAAGAATGCCAGTTACCATTCGATCGTAAACCAGTCATTGGAAACATTTGCCCATGCCATTGATGCCAAGGACAAGGATACGAACGGTCATTCGATCCGCGTGGCGACATATTCGCGGGAGATCGCAAAAAGAATGGGGATGTGTGAGGAGGATCAGGAAAAAATATATTATGTGGCGATGCTGCACGACATTGGAAAGATAGGCATTCCAGATTCCATTTTGAAAAAGCCGGGGAAACTGACAGAGGAAGAAGTGCAGGTGATCCGCAACCACCCATCGATCGGCGGTGAGATCCTGCAGGATTTTACGGCGATCGAGGGCATCAGCGAGGGTGCCAGATACCATCATGAGAGATATGACGGAAAAGGTTATAACGAGGGGTTGAAAGGCGAGGAAATCCCATTGTTTGCCCGCATCATCTGTGTGGCGGACTCGTATGATACGATGTCCAGCCGACGCGTTTATAAAGAGCATCACGACGAACAGTACATATTAAAAGAGCTTGAGGAGTGCAGCGGAAAACAGTTTGATCCGTACATTGTCCCATATATGGTAGAAATGATAAAAGACAGGACCGCTCCGTATTGATCTGAATTAAAGAAACTCCGCGAACCGGCCTGCCAGCCGCCGCGGAGTTTTTTTCGATGTTTTTTAAATGTCTAATTCGAGATCTTTTCCGATCTTC
>CAJTTQ010000065.1 GCA_910579145.1 uncultured Eubacterium sp. | reverse complement strand
CTCCAAAATTCGCAGACTCTAAATTTTCATTCTTCAGTAATTTGAATGCCTCATCTATTTTGTATTCAAATACTGCTTTCTGCATGATTTTACCGGCCTTATTATGCTTGATCACAGATATCAAACCATCTGGTTTTAACAACCTGTCAAATTCAAATAGCACCTCCTGCCGGTTATCAATATATTCTAATACATTATGGCAGAAGATCACATCAAAACTTTGACTTTGCATTTTCTTACATTCTTCTATACCACCAATGATCTGTTCATATTCATGATCTGAAAACCGGTACTGCAGCATATCCCGATTTGGTTCAACCGCCACTACGCTGTTATGCTCTGCAAAATGATTCGCAGTAATCCCAAAGCCACTTCCGAAGTCGAGGATCCGTTTCCCCTTGCACTCTAAGTTATGCCACGCCAATTCATAAAACAATCTTCCCCAGGGTGCATGCACCGTGTTCAAATATGATTGAATGCTTGCTTTATCACTCATATAGTATCTCCTAAAATTGTAAAGTAGTGAATATGTTTTAAAAAATCTATGATAACCTTTCTTATTCTCTGATCAAAAACCGCCCCTCGTATCAACCAATACTTTGGGGCGGTTCATTATACTACAGTAATTCTCTATTGGATTTTTCCAGATTACTCATTTTAAGAGGAATGACCTACTTCTGAGCAATCGCCGCCTGCGCCGCCGCCAACCGAGCAATTGGTACACGGAACGGTGAACAGGATACATAATCCAAACCGATCTTATTGCAGAACTCTACCGAAGACGGATCTCCGCCGTGCTCACCGCAGATACCGCAGTGAAGCGTGCTGTTTTCCGGTTTACCAAGCTTCAGAGCTGTTTCCATAAGCTTGCCAACACCCGTCTGATCCAGTTTCGCAAATGGATCGTTCTCAAAGATCTTAGCGTCATAATAAGCATCCAGGAACTTACCGGCGTCATCACGGGAGAATCCAAATGTCATCTGCGTCAGGTCGTTTGTACCGAAGCAGAAGAAGTCAGCTTCCTTCGCGATCTCATCTGCTGTCAGGGCAGCACGAGGAATCTCGATCATCGTACCAACCTCATACTGGAGGCTGCTGCCTGCTGCCGCAATTTCCGCATCTGCGGTCTCAACAACGAATTTCTTCACATATTTCAATTCCTTCACGTCGCCGATCAATGGAATCATGATCTCCGGTTTTACGGTCCAGTCTGCATGTGCCTTCTGAACGTTGATCGCTGCACGGATGACAGCTTTTGTCTGCATCTTCGCAATTTCAGGATATGTCACGGCAAGACGGCATCCACGGTGTCCCATCATCGGGTTGAACTCATGCAGGGAAGCGATGAGCGCCTTAATGTCTTCTACCGATTTGCCCTGTGCGTCAGCCAGCTTCTTGATGTCGGCCTCTTCGGTCGGAACAAATTCATGCAGAGGCGGATCTAAGAAACGGATCGTAACCGGATTTCCTTCCAAAGCCTCGTAAAGCGCCTCGAAGTCACTCTGCTGATATGGGAGGATCTTGTCGAGAGCAGCTTCTCTCTCTTCTACTGTATCGGCACAGATCATCTCACGGAATGCAGCGATCCTGTCCTCTTCAAAGAACATGTGCTCCGTACGGCAAAGGCCGATACCTTCCGCGCCAAGCTCGCGGGCTTTCTTTGCATCTGCCGGCGTATCTGCATTTGTGCGGACTTTCATCGTGCGGTATTTGTCTGCCCAGTCCATGATACGGCCGAACTCACCGGCGATCGTAGCATCTACGGTCGGGATGATGCCGTCGTAAATATTTCCGGTAGAACCATCGATGGAAATGGAATCTCCTTCGTGGAACTCTTTGCCATTCAAAGTAAATTTCTTATTTTCCTCATCCATGTTAATGTCACCGCAGCCGGATACGCAGCATGTTCCCATACCACGCGCTACAACGGCTGCATGGCTCGTCATACCGCCGCGGACAGTCAGGATACCCTGGGAAGCCTTCATACCGGTAATATCTTCCGGAGAAGTCTCAAGACGAACGAGAACGACTTTCTCGCCGCGGGCATTCCACTCTACAGCGTCTTCTGCTGTAAATACGATCTTACCGCAGGCTGCTCCCGGAGAAGCACCAAGTGCTTTTGCCATCGGTGTTGCTTTCTTCAACGCAGCAGTGTCAAACTGCGGATGAAGAAGCGTATCCAGATTACGCGGATCGATCATGACAACAGCTTCTTCCTCTGTTCTCATTCCCTCGTCTACGAGGTCGCAGGCAATTTTAAGAGCCGCCTGTGCTGTTCTCTTTCCGTTACGTGTCTGGAGCATGTACAGTTTCTTGTTCTCAACTGTGAACTCCATATCCTGCATATCTCTGTAGTGGTTTTCCAGTGTGGAACAAACATCCTTGAACTGCGCGAATGCCTCTGGGAACTCTTGCTCCATCTGTGCGATTGGCATCGGTGTACGAACACCGGCAACCACGTCCTCACCCTGCGCGTTCTTCAGGAACTCACCCATCAGCTTTCTCTCGCCGGTAGCCGGGTCACGGGTAAATGCAACGCCGGTACCACAGTCATCGCCCATGTTACCAAATGCCATGGACTGAACGTTTACTGCTGTACCCCAGGAATACGGGATATCGTTGTCGCGGCGGTATACATTTGCACGAGGGTTGTCCCACGAACGGAATACGGCTTTGATCGCGCCCATCAGCTGCTCTTTCGGATCATCCGGGAAATCAGCGCCGATTTTCTCTTTATACTCTGCCTTAAACTGGTTTGCCAGCTCTTTTAAGTCGTCAGCCGTCAGCTCCACATCCTGCTGTACGCCGCGGTCAGCTTTCATCTTATCGATCAGTTCTTCGAAATATTTTTTCCCGACTTCCATTACGACATCGGAATACATCTGAATAAATCTTCTGTAGCAGTCCCAAGCCCAGCGCGGGTTGTTTGACTTCTCTGCAATAACTTCTACTACTGTCTCATTCAGTCCGAGGTTCAGGATCGTATCCATCATTCCCGGCATGGATGCACGGGCACCGGAACGAACCGAAACGAGGAGCGGGTTCTCCTTGTCACCAAATTTTTTACCTGTAATCTCTTCCATCTTTACGATGTACTCGTTTATCTGACCCTGGATCTCATCATTGATCTCACGGCCGTCTTCATAGTACTGCGTACAAGCCTCTGTCGTGATCGTAAATCCCTGCGGTACCGGAAGACCGAGCGAGGTCATCTCGGCAAGGTTTGCGCCTTTACCACCCAAAAGCTCACGCATGTTGGCATTTCCTTCACTGAATAAATAAACCCATTTGTTTGCCATGTCTATAAATTCCTCCTATAAAATATAGTATTGTGATTTTGACCTTCAAAATTGCATTTGAATGGTCGCTGTGAATATTATAACACAACCTCTGTGGAAAGATAAAGCACTTTTTAGCAAAAACTCCTTTTTTTAACAGTATTTTCATTATCTGCGCTCTTTTTTCCATCAATGGTTTTGATTACTCTCCATAATTAACGATCTTACCAAAATCGGCTTTTAAAGAAGCGCCGCCTACCAGACCGCCGTCGATGTCTGGTTTTGTAAAGAGTTCTGCCGCATTCCCCGCGTTGACTGAACCGCCGTACTGGATGCGTATTTCGGAGGCGGTTGCCTCTTCATATACTTCCGCGATACAGTCGCGGATCGCTTTGCATACTTCTTCTGCCTGATCAGAAGTCGCTGTTTCGCCGGTTCCGATTGCCCAGATCGGCTCGTAGGCGATCACGGCTTTCTTTGCCTGATCGGCTGTCACGTTTTGGAAGGCGATCTTGATCTGCATGCGGATCCAGTCAATGTAGATTCCCTGTTTTCTCTGTGTGAGGGATTCACCGCAGCAGATGATCGGGGTGATGCCGTGTTCAAAGGCTTTTAATACTTTTTGGTTTACGGTTTCGTCGGTTTCGGCGAAGTATTCACGGCGTTCGGAGTGGCCGATGATGACGTATTTCACGCCGGCATCCGTGAGCATGTCAGGGGCGATTTCACCGGTGTAGGCGCCGCTTTCCTCGTAGTACATGTTCTCGGCGCCGATTTGGATGTTCGTGCCTTTTGCTGCTTCGATGCAGGGGATGATGTCGATGGCTGGGACGCAGAATACGACGTCGGCGTTTTCGGTTGCTACTAAGGGTTTTAATTCGTTGACAAGTGCTACTGCTTCACTTGGGGTTTTGTTCATTTTCCAGTTTCCTGCGATTATTTTTTTTCTTGACATATTTTTAGAGGTTCCTTTCTTTTTTTGGGGTTATAGATAGGGCTCCGGGAGTCCGGAGGTTTAGGGAGGTTTGGGGCTAGATGAGTGAGGGGCTCCGCGAAGGGGTGGCCTTCAGGCATCCTGCTCCGCTTCGCTCCGCAGTCTGCACGCGGGCAGTCGCCCGCTAAAATCCAGGACAGAAGCAAGAAATGATGCGAGCATCATTTTTGTTTCTGTCCTGGATTTTGAAGGGCTCGTTGCTTACGCGTTGTTCGCTGCTGCTACGCCTGGTAAATCTTTTCCTTCCAAAAATTCCAAAGATGCTCCGCCTCCTGTTGAGATATGGGTCATCTTGTCGCCAAAGCCGAGCTGGTTTACGGCTGCGGCGCTGTCACCGCCGCCGATGATCGTCGTGGCGCCTTGCAGGTTCGCCATTGCCTCGGCTACGGCTACGGTTCCTTTGGCGAAGTTCGGCATTTCGAAGCATCCCATCGGGCCGTTCCATACGACGGTTTTGGCTCCGGCTATGGCTTCCGCAAACAATTTCTGTGTTTCCGGGCCGATGTCAAGGCCTTCCATATCTGCCGGGATCTCACCGCGTCCGACTATTTTTGTATTGGCATCGTTTGAAAAATCGTCTGCCACGATCGTATCGATCGGAATCAAAAGTTTCACGCCTTTTTCTTCTGCTTTCTTTTCCATATCGAGTGCGTACTGCTTGTAATCTTCTTCGAGAAGGGACTGGCCGACTTCTTCGCCGTGCGCCGCCATAAATGTATACGCCATACCACCGCCGATGATCAATGTATCTACTTTATCCAAAAGGTTCTCAATAACAGAGATCTTGGAAGAAACTTTAGCGCCGCCGAGAATGGCTACAAACGGTCTTTCCGGGTTATTTACCGCGTTTCCGAGGAAATCGATCTCTTTCTGCATCAAATAGCCGACAACAGCCGTATCGACATAGTCAGTCACACCTACATTCGAGCAGTGTGCACGGTGGGCCGTTCCAAATGCGTCATTGACAAATACATCGGCAAGGGAAGCGAGATCTTTCGAAAATGCTTCCTCGTTCTTCGTCTCTTCCTTACGGTAACGCGTGTTCTCAAGAAGAACAACATCTCCGTCCTTCATCGCGGAAACGGCTGCCTTCGCATTGTCGCCCACAACGTTGGCGTCAGCGGCAAATGTAACTTCCTGGCCGAGAAGTTCGGAGAGACGGGTAGCAACCGGGGCCAGTGAAAGTTCCGGCTTCGGCTCTCCTTTTGGCTTTCCGAGATGGGAGCAGAGGATCACTTTTCCCCCGTCCGCGATCAGTTTCTTAATGGTCGGGAGCGCTGCTACCAGACGGTTTTCGTCCGTGATCTTTCCGTCCTGCAAAGGCACGTTGAAGTCGCAGCGAACCAGCACTCTCTGGCCCTTTACATTAATATCATCTACAGATTTTTTGTTTAACATTATGTTATCTCCTTCCTTTAAGCTTCATAGCAAAAACGGGTTCGGTCCCATTGACAGACCGGACCCGTTTGGGTTTCAATCAAATGCGAGTTTCGAATTAGGAAAGTTCGCTGAAGTATTTGATCGTTCTTACCATCTGGCTCGTGTATGAGTTCTCGTTGTCATACCAGGAAACAACCTGAACTTCGTAAAGGTCGTCGCTCACCTGGTTCACCATCGTCTGTGTTGCGTCAAACAGGGAACCATATCTCATACCGATCACGTCAGATGAAACGATTTCGTCTTCATTGTATCCAAAGGACTCATTTGCTGCTGCTTTCATCGCTGCATTGACATCCTCTGCGGTAACGCCGGCTTTTTTCACTACTGCTGTCAGGATCGTCGTAGAACCTGTAGGTGTCGGAACACGCTGAGCAGAACCGATCAGTTTGCCGTTCAGTTCTGGGATAACAAGGCCGATCGCCTTTGCTGCGCCCGTGCTGTTTGGCACGATGTTCACTGCAGCGGCACGGGATCTTCTGAGATCGCCTTTTCTCTGCGGGCCGTCCAGTGTCATCTGATCTCCTGTGTAGGCATGGATCGTAACCATGATACCAGACTGTACCGGAGCATACTTATTCAGCGCATCTGCCATCGGAGCAAGACAGTTTGTCGTACAGGAAGCAGCCGAAATGATCGTATCCTCTGCTTTCAACGTCTCATGGTTTGTGTTGTAAACGATCGTCGGAAGATCATTTCCAGCAGGAGCCGAAATAACAACTTTGCGGGCACCGGCATTGATATGTGCCTGCGCTTTCTCCTTTGATGTATAGAATCCGGAACACTCAAGAACAACGTCTACACCGAGTTCACCCCAAGGGCAATCATTTGCATCTGGTTTCGCGTAGATTTTGATAGTCTTTCCGTCAACTGTGATGGAATCCTCACCAGCGGATACCGTATCTGCTTTCTCATATTTACCCTGAGAAGAGTCATACTTCAAAAGGTGAGCAAGCATCTTAGGGCTTGTCAGGTCATTGATCGCTACTACTTCGTATCCTTCTGCTCCAAACATCTGTCTGAAAGCAAGACGTCCAATACGTCCGAATCCGTTAATCGCTACTTTTACTGCCATTTGTCGTTTCCTCCTAAATAAAATGATATACTTTTCTTCGTGTTTGTTAAAAAATTTACAAACTTCTAAAACCTATTCTACCCAATTTATCCAAAAATTTCAAGGGTAAATGTGATTTTTTTCAGGAAAATCGTTCCCTTTTACATGCGTCGGTACAAATCCTCATACTTTTTCGCAGAATTTGCCCATGAGAAATCCCTCGCCATACCGCGGTCGATGATCTTATTCCAGTCGCGGCGCTTATCGTAGTAAACGTATTTCGCGTAACGGATCGTATTCAGCATCTCGTGCGCGTTGTAATTCGCAAAGGAGAAACCAGTACCCGTACCTTCATATTCGTTATACGCCTCTACCGTGTCTTTGAGTCCGCCCGTCTCGCGCACGATCGGCACCGTGCCGTAGCGCAGGCTCATCAACTGGCTCAGTCCGCACGGCTCAAACAGTGACGGCATCAAAAACGCGTCGCACGAAGCATAGATCTTATGGGATCGCTCATTTGAGTAGAAAATGTTTGCTGATACCCGCTCCGGGTATTTCCAGGCAAAGTGGCGGAACAGATGCTCGTACTTCTCATCTCCGGTTCCCAAAACGACGAGCTGCGTATCTTCCGCGCAGATCTCTTCGATCACGTAGTCGATCAGGTCAAATCCCTTCTGATCCGTGAGACGGGAAACGATACCGATCATAAATTTCTTATCATCCTGGGCAAGTCCAAGTTCTCTCTGCAGCGCCCGCTTGTTTTTGATCTTTTCCTTACGGAACGTCCTCGCGTCATAATTTACCGCGATCAGCGGATCTTTGGCAGGATTGTACTCATCATAATCCAATCCGTTCACGATACCTGTCAGACAGTTTGCCTTGGCATTGATCAGGCCGTCCAGCTTTTCTCCATAAAATGGCGTCTTGATCTCTTCGGCGTATGTATCGCTCACCGTCGTGATCTGGTCCGCATATACCAAACCGCCTTTTAAGTAGTTCGCATCGCCATACGCTTCCAATTTATCCGGTGTAAAATAATACGCATCCAGTCCGGCCGTATCCATCACGGTCTTCTTATCCCAAATGCCCTGGAACTTCAAATTATGGATCGTCATGATCGACTTGATCCCGCGGAAAAACTCTCCCTGCTGAAATGAGTCTTTCAAATATACCGGGATCAGTCCGGTCTGCCAGTCATGACAGTGGATGATGTCCGGCCGGAACCCGATCAGGGGAAGAGAGGATAACGCTGCCTTCCCAAAGAAAGCAAATTTCTCAATGTCCTGATAGATTTCTCCATAAGGAGTATTTCCGCTAAAATAAAATTCATTGTCCAAAAAGTAGAACGTCACTCCCTGATATTCCATCTGGAAAATACCTACATACTGTTTACGCCAGGCGAGTTCAAGATAAAAATGCGTGATAAACTCCATCTGGTTTTTATATTCTTCCGGTATCGCCATATATTTTGGCACCATAACCCGTACATCAAACTCTTTTTTGTTAAAATATTTTGGCAGGGATCCAACGACATCAGCAAGTCCGCCCGTTTTGATGAATGGTACGCACTCAGAAGCTACAAATAGGACTTTTTTCATGATTCAACCTCCATTCCGTGGTAATCCTTACGTGTATTCTTAAATATTAGTATACACCATTTGAATGGGATAGAAAAGACCTTTTTTCTATTTATAAAAATATTTTTCTACGGCCTCAAGCCCCTTATATAATCCGGTCGCGACAATGCAGAGAATGACGATGCTTAGTATGACATAATCCAGTTTAAACACCTGGCTGCCGTATACGATCAGATATCCCAGTCCGGCATTGGCCGCGAGAAATTCCCCGATGATGACGCCGACGAGCGACAGTCCGATATTTACTTTCATATTGCTCACGATCGTGTGGACGTTTCCCGGCAGGACGACGTATTTCAAAATATCGCTCCGCCTTCCCCCGAGCGTGCGGATCAGCTTGATCTTCTCCTCCTCCACGGAGCAAAACGCCGTGTGGAGTGTGATGATGCTTCCAAACACCGCCACGGACACCGCCGCGACGATGATCGTCTTCATATTATTGCCGAGCCATACGATAAAAACCGGGGCAAGCGCTGTTTTCGGCAGGCTGTTCAGCACGACGAGATAAGGTTCACACACTTTTGCCACCGTCTCGTTCCACCATAACAGGACAGCGATCACGATACCGAAAAACATAATAAAGAAGAAACTGACAAACGTCTCCAAAAGCGTGACCCCGATATGATAATAGATACTCCCGTCGGCAGAGAGGTCGGCGAAGCACGAAACCATGCGCGACGGACTGCTGAACACAAAAGGATCCACGGCACCGGTTCTGGCAGCGATCTCCCATACGGCGAGAAATGTGAAAAAAATACTGATCTGGAAAAAGCGCACGCTTCGCTTCTGCCGGATATGCGACTGGATAAACTCCCGCTGCCTGGCCGAACATTCTTTTGAAAGACTTCGTTTCAACTCCCGAATCGACACTTTATTTTCCACCATTTAACTCCTCCCATATCTCATTAAAATAATGATGAAACTCCGGTGTACTCCTCGCCTTAAACGGCGTGACCTCATCCTCAAATGTCAGACGGATCGGAATCTCCCTTTTCAGTGACGCCGGCCGCGCGGTGAGCACGAGCACCCTGTCAGCCATACTGATGGCCTCGGAAATATCGTGTGTAATGAGTATCGCCGTCTTCTTTTCCTTTTTAATGATCTTCCATATATCATCGGACACTTCGAGCCGCGTCTGGTAATCTAACGCCGAAAACGGTTCGTCTAACAGGAGCAGGTCCGGCTCCATCAAAAGCGTGCGGATCAGCGCCACCCGCTGCCGCATGCCGCCGGACAATTCTGACGGTTTTGATTTTTGAAAGGAAACAAGTCCATACGACTGAAAAAGATGGTTTAACAGCACGATCTTCTCTTCATTCCCTGCCTGTTTCTGGATCGTCAGCCCCAGCATCGCATTTTCATATGTATCTTTCCATTCTAACAGGTGATCCTTCTGCAGCATATAGCCGATGTTGATCCCCGATTTCTCCCGTTCCTCATTTCCGATAAAAACCTTGCCGCAGTCCGGCTCGATCAAACCGGAAATAATAGATAACAGCGTAGATTTTCCACAGCCGCTCGGCCCTACGACTGCTAAGAATTCACCTTCTTCCACCTGGAAACTCAGATCATCGATCGCAAGCGTTTCCCCGTATACGCTGTGGTAAGAATAAGAAATGTGATCCGCTGATAAGATCGTACTCATAGGCCGTCCCCCTTTGTCCTGTACACTCTATCCTTACCTCATTTTATGAGAAAAATGTCATATGGTGCATAACGGTTCTTACAGTGGGAAATGATAACGGATAAAGAAAAGAAAATGGAGGAAACCATGAAAAAAATAGCTTTTTTTGACACAAAACCTTATGATAAAATATGGTTTGACAAATTCAATGACGAGTTTGAAATCGACTATTTTGAAGGAAAACTTACGCCGAAAACATGTAAACTCGTCAGGGACTATGACGGCGTAGTCGCATTTGTCAACGATGATATTGATAAGACTGTGATCAATACCATGTACAACGAAAAGGTTCCCGTTCTCGCCATGCGCTGTTCGGGATACAACAATGTGGATATGAAGGCGGCGCAGGGAAAGATCCGCATCTTACGCGTTCCCGCCTATTCTCCGTACGCCGTCGCCGAACACGCGATGGCACTCATCCTGACACTGAACCGGAAGATACACAAAGCCTATATAAGAACCCGGGATTTCAATTTCAGCCTCAACCGCCTGATCGGATTCGACATCCACGGCAAGACGATCGGCGTCATCGGAACCGGACAGATCGGACGGGTGTTCATTGACGTCTGCCGTGGATTTGGCGCCAATGTACTCGCCTATGACAAATATCCCGCGAAAGACAGCGGCATCAACTATGTCGAATTGGAAACACTGTTCCGGGAGAGTGACATCATCTCCCTTCACTGCCCGCTGACGAAAGAGACGCACCATATCATCAACAAAGATTCGATCGCCATGATGAAACAGGGCGTATACCTCATCAACACGTCGCGCGGCAGCCTGATCGAAAGCCAGTCCCTGTTAGACGGCCTGACATCGGGAAAAGTAGGTGCTGCCGGACTTGACGTCTACGAGGAAGAGTCTGATCTTTTTTATGAAGACTTTTCCAATATCGTAATCAAAGATGACATCCTTTCCATTTTAGTTTCACGCCCGAATGTCATCATTACGTCACACCAGGCTTTCCTGACCGAAGAGGCGCTGAAAGGGATCGCGAGCGTTACTCTCTCTAACCTGAAAGAATATTTTCAAACAGGATCGTGCGCCAATGAGATCACATTTGGAACGACTCAGTAAGGGAGAGCATTTCGGCCGAGGGAAATGTTTTATCCGCTTTTTCCGAAAAATAGGCGCTCACAATATGTTCCAGTTCCCGGAATACCGGTTCCGACACACGGAACGTATATAGTGTTTCAACCGGTGACGCGACGATCCTCTGCAGCGTATAAATGGTCGTCCCTGTGATACCAGCTGCTCCCTTCCCAAAATAGGGAGCAGCCTGATAACAGGCGTCGCATAAAACCCCCGCCTCCCGGTTGTGAAAATAAGCCAGTCCTTCCTTCCGCCCGCAGCTGACACACGCAAATAAACGGGGAGCTTCCCCGTTTAACGCAATCATTTTAAATTCGTAAACCGTTTTTACGAGACCGCGCGGGAGCGAGGGTACTTTCAGGGCACGCAGCGACTGGTACAAAAGCTTCAGCACCTCTTTGGCATCGAGGTTTTCCCTCGTAAAATAGTCCGCAACTTCGCAAAAATACATGCCCATATAAATATCTTCCAGTTCCTCCCGCAGATCGGAAAAATAATTGCTCACCTCCACGGATGAAACCGTGTAGGAATCGCGGCCGCGGTATAGGGCAAATTCACCAAACGTAAACGGTTCACTGGCTGCCAGAAGCGAACTCTTCGGCCTTCTGGCCCCCCTTGCGAACGCGGAGATCTTCCCGCGCTCTTTCGTAAGTATGACAAGCCTTTTATCATATTCACCAACCGGTGTGCCCGAGAGCACCATCCCTGTCACTTTCTCCTGCATACTGCACCGACTCCATACTGCCGGACAAATTGTCCTTCCTCGAATAACTCCCGTCCCCCTCTGCCGCGTTCCTGGCAGAATCTATATACTTCAGATAGTCAGATACCCTTCCTGACTGATAAAAATTTTCCCAATTATTACTTTGCATGTTGGTTTCCTCCGTGGTTTATAAATTGTTGATGTAAGTAGTTCCTCTTCACTCATTATCTTCTCCACAAAGGAAAGTCCATATACTAGAACATTATTCCAAATGATTCTTATTGTATCCAAAATTTTTCAAAAGGAAATCACTGTCCCGCCAGTCCTTCTTCACCTTCACCCACAGCTTTAAGTTCACCTTAGTTTGAAGGAAATCCTCGATCTCAAGCCTCGCTCTGCTGCCGATCTTTTTTAGCATCTGTCCCTGCTTGCCGATGATGATTCCCTTATGGGAATCCCTCTCGCATATGATCGTGGCGTCGATGTCATACATCCCTCCCCGTCCCGAACGGCGTTTCATCTGATCGATCACAACCGCGATCCCGTGCGGGATCTCATCTTCCAAAAGACGAAGCGCTTTTTCCCGGATCAATTCGGCCACGATCTGACGCTCCGGCTGGTCCGTCACGGTATCGCCGTCATAAAACTGCGGCCCCGCTTCCAGATAGCCAAACATCACATCCACAAGATGGTCCACATTGTCACCCTTCTGTGCCGACACCGGAATGATCTCATCAAAATCCAGAACCTTCTGGTACGCGTCAATACAGGCGAGCAGCTCGTCCTTTTTCACTTTATCGATCTTGTTCATCACGAGAAGTACCGGAATGTCCGCCCTTTTTAACTGCTCGGCGATATGCTGTTCGCCCTTTCCGATAAATGTCGTCGCCTCCACGATCCACAGGATCATATCGACCTCGTTAAATGTCCGCTCCGCGACATTGACCATATACTCGCCCAGCTTGTTCTTTGCCTTATGGATGCCCGGCGTATCCAAAAACACGATCTGCCCCCGCTCCTCGTGATAGATCGTCTGGATCCGGTTTCTCGTAGTCTGCGGTTTATTGCTCGTGATCGCGATCTTCTGCCCGATGATGCGGTTCATGAGCGTCGATTTCCCCACATTCGGCCTGCCGACCAGGGCGGCGAAGCCGGATTTATATTCCTGTCCGTTGTTATTCTCTGCCATGATTCCCTCCAAAATCTGTAGCGCTTGTGCATTTGTTTTTTATTTATCTGTCCATTTCATCATTTTATCCCAAACATGATAAATGCCGGCACCAATCCATATTTCCACGATTAGAAAATAAATTAGGAAAAGGGGAAATACAAATGTTTTCTTTACTATCTTTTTTATCTTTCTATTCATCTTTTATCCTCCTGCCTCTTGTCAGAACCGTTTTAAGAGAACGGCCCGGTCGTCCTCTGATATTTCTAAAACATCCATTGCCTGCTCTAATGTATATGACATTGATTTCATGATACTTTTCAAATTGACAACAATTGTGTCAAGCCTGCTCTCTTCTGCACTTCTGGCCGCCCATTTCCCCGCCAGTTCTTCTACCGCTTTACACATAATAGCTCGCCCTCCTTCCGTCTCCTTAAAATAATGAAGTTGCTTTGCCAATATAGGATTATACACATCCTTTGATTTCTCGCATTTAAAATCATGTACTAATTTTCCGATTGGATCATGTTCATTTTTGTAACTTCCGTTCACATAAATAATTTGCGAACCATCCCCAAAAGGCAAACCTGTCTCTTTTACCACTCGTTCTATATGATATAATGGTAACCCACTTCCCATCACATCATTTTTCGCAATAAATATAACGTAGGATTCATGAAGTTCCTTAAATTTTTGACCTTCCTTTAACATTCTCGTATCAATCATACTGCTGTTAAATCTGGCTCTGTGAACATCTGCACCCTCAGCGGATCCCTGTACTTCAATATCATAGATCTTACTTGTGGAATCTCTCGCAAAAATGTCTATACGGATAGATCGTCCGCCAATCACAGCATTTTTATATTCCCTCTGACCGATTACCTCCAACACTTCAATATCGTCGCGTTCTAAAATAGTATTTAGAAGAAATTCCGTTGCTTCGACATTCCGGTCAAATACAATGCCCATAAAGTCATCATCAAATAGTGAAAAACCATCAATTGTTTCGTTTAATTCCTGTTTTCTTGCCATATTGTCCCGTATCAACACACCACCCCGCCTTTGTACACTCAAACTAAATGGTTCCCTTCTCCTGAAATCATTTTATCACAACAAGAAGTCAAAAGCAACGGGAGCGGGCATTGTTGTTAATAAAACTTCCTAAATTGCCCTGTAATATAACTTAACCATCCCTGCAGCTCATACTTTACACTTCAATTTAAATATGTTATACTCTAATTACTTTTTTAGAGATGAGCAAAACGCACTAATTCAATAGCGGGGTTTGGC
>CAJTTQ010000064.1 GCA_910579145.1 uncultured Eubacterium sp. | reverse complement strand
GATTTATTTTTCCAGCCTAGTTCAAAATAAAGCGCCGATGACCCGATGCCTGTGGACCATGTGTCCTTCGGCACATGCCGGCGGATGTCTTTCGCCATCTTTTTGACCAGCGTGTAGTCGTAGGCTCCCGATTCATACTTTTTCGTATAGAGGGAATAATCCGACGCGCCGTCCGTCACGCAGATGAACATCATCCATACGGCCCACATGCCGACAAACAGTTTACAGATCCCGTACACACTCACCCCCCGGATGGCCGCTCTGTCTTTTAAATTTTTTAACGTATCGGATACGCCGCTCAGGATCAGGCCGAGCGCGCAGGCAAAAAACAGGTTTGGCAGGGCGTCGCCCGCCAGCGTCCGGTTTACATAGTACAAAGACAGGGCGATCCCGACGATCGACAGCGCCGCCGCGTAACACGCTTTTTCTTCCTGCTTATCCAAACCAAAGATCTTATTATGCAGCACGCCCCAGAACAAACAGATGATAAAGGCAAATACCTGATGAAGATATTTTAAATTTCCCCACTTTAGTTCCGTACTCAACACACCCAGATAATCCCCGTTTACGAGGCCGAAAAATTCCTGAAACGCCAGAAATCCACCGCCGTGCAGCACATGATAGGCGTTCGCCATCAAAAACGCGATCAGTACCGGAAGCACGACCCCGGCAAGCAGAAGTAACACCGCAGCTCCGAGCCCCCGGAGCGAAAACGCATGCTCCTGAAAATAGCGCAGCAGCAAAAATGACGTCCACATCAGGCAGCAGATCAGTCCGCATTCCGTACTCCATAGCACGGAAAGGGACGTGAGCACGATCCCGCAGGCAAGCTGCCAGCGCATGCGCACCCGCTTCCTGCAGAAGATCGTGATGAGAAACAACGTAAGCGCCGCAAAAAATAACCGGTGAGGATAATTCTGCCAGTAAATACTCTCGAGATCCACACAAATCCCCGCCAGGCCGGCCGTAACGATCGTAAACAGACGGATCGCATTCGACCTTACGACCATACAGAACGACGTCATGGCAAATACGAACGTGAGCATGCCCATGATCCCGATCACAGCCGCGATCGTCCGCGTCGTGCCGCCGAACAATTTGAGCGGCAGCCAGAAAAACAACCCGTAGTGCCCGTAAAGATCCGTCAGTCCTCCCTGGAATTCCACGCCGTGATACACATTAAAGATCTGGTCGATATACGCTGACGTATGGAAAATATTGTAGGCGCTTCCGACCGACGCGTCGGCAAATGTATTGACAGCCGCCTCCGACCATCCCCAAAACATGCCAAACACTACGATCAAACCAATATAGGCATACCTTCTGCCGTCCGCTTCTCTTGAAACCGCGAGAAAAACCGAAACGAGAACGACGATCCCCATAATGGCCGTAAACCAGAACGGAAAATTCCACCGGCCCCTGAAAAACGGAATCACGAGCCAGAAGGAAACGACGGCCCCCACCGCAAATAAAGCGAGTTTCCAACCGGTTCCAATCGGCCGCACGCGAACACGCACGAGCGATAACGCGCCGTACCCCAAAACATATACCGCGGCAAATAAAATAATAAACAAAATATAACATTTCGCGTTTCCCAGACGCGTCACACTAAACATGCCATTCGAGGCGTCTGTCAGCGCCTTATACCAAAAGATCATGGAAACGGCGCCAGCCAGCGCGCCGGCCAATACGCCTCTCTGGGCGGCACTTATCTGTTCTTTTTCTTCACTCATACTCATAGATCCTCTTTTTCTTATCCTGTGACTTTTTCTGCCAATGAGAAAAAATCTCCTTCGTTTCGTCCGTCCACGGCTGCTTCCCGTGAAACGCGTAAATCTTTTTATATCCGCCGATGTCTTCTGAAAAATTTTCATCATGCTGCGAGATCACACGCGGCGTTACATGAAACAGCTTCTCAAAATACAGCTCAACCCCCGCCCGCACATGGGAATTGTCGGAAGTCACTACGACCG
Source organism: uncultured Eubacterium sp. (assembly GCA_910579145.1). GTDB lineage: Bacteria > Bacillota > Clostridia > Lachnospirales > Lachnospiraceae > Eubacterium_F. Next base: position 12,465 of record CAJTTQ010000064.1, on the reverse strand, counting down.
TACCGGGACTGCTGATATCCTCTTTCCGGCTCAGCGCGCCGACGGAGGACGTATAGGACAGAGCAGGTTCTTTCTTTATCTCCTGGAAAAAAGTGTTTCCATTCCCGATCAAAACAAACAAAAACAGCGCCAGACAGATCCCGGTAAACACCGCTTCCCGCTCCGTTTGCCTGACCGGGAGTCTGTCCCATATTATGAGGACGCCGCGCGCCGTCATAAGAAAACAGCAGGGAAGGAGCCCGATAAAATACCGGTCATAAAAAATCCCGCCCGAAGGATTGATCACCGCGCCATACAAAAACATCGCCCCTACCGTTCCGAGTACGAGTCCGGGTACGTAAACGTTCCACGCATCCATCTTAGAAAACTCCCGCCCCGCAGTCCGGTATAAAACGGTCACGATACATCCGGCAAACCCAAGACAGAACAGGGCGAGCACACATTCATTTTCACTGCACAAATACCGCAATAAGTTGATGACAGACTGTAAATCCGGCGGCTGTATCCAAAACTCCGTCATACTCCTCGTCCGGTTCACAAAGACGAGTACGAGCCACGGCAGAAAACTGAAACCGGAAATGAAATATGGCACGAGTATCTTAGCCTTCTGCCGCCTGCGGATCACGAAAAACAGCTCCATGCCAAACAATACGCCGAACAAAACGCTGCCATAATAATGCGAATAGAGCAAAAGCACAAGCGCGAGCGTATCATATACACCGGCAAACCGTTGTTCTCCGTCCGTCCCGCCAAGCCGTTTCAGCAGGCGGCAGAGAACGAGAGCCGAGGCCATAAAGTACAGGGCATACGACCGGAATTCATATCCGGCGGCCACTACGAGGACGCTTGATGTGGCGGCAGACAATTCCGCTAACAACCCCATCTTCTTTCCACCGATTTTTTCCCCTGCCACCGCCACGAGCCATACACCCGCCGCCGTCATCAGTTCGGAGAGCAGAAGAAAATAGCGGAAGGAAAACGGTACGAGCCGGACCCACACATACGCTAACACAGCGTACAAAGGAGGCGTGTAATCTTTTAGCTGCGCGTACTCATAAAGCAGGTCTCCCATCCCTTTATCGGAACCGGACAGTCCCAGCTGGTACACCTCATCATACCAGAATTCCTGAACCCCCGAATACATGACCATACCCAGAAACATTACGGCCGCGATGCCGATCGAACCGCACTTCCAGATCTTAGCCGTACCGCCCATTTTTTCTCTCATAGCCTGCCCCTTATTTCTTATTCTCTTCCTCATCGGGAAGATACGTGATGGTCACCTTCTTGACCATGATGCCCTCACCATCTTTTTCACCTGCTTTTACGGCCTTTTTCACATCTTCAGAGGTAAAGAAAAGCCAGTTGATCTTTTTGGTGTTCTTTATATTTTTACATAGCTTCAGTTTTGTTTCGAACGTTACCGTATCGGATTTCCTGTTATTGATCTCACCGATCAAACGTCCATTCATCTTTACTTTCGTAATGCCCGGTATTTTACCGCCCATATATTCAATGGTCACTTTGGCGCGTTTCGCGTTCTCGGAATAAACCCGGATCACACTTTCACCGGTCGTCCATGCCCCCCGGTCGCCATATTCTATGCTGTGCCACCCCCTGTGCAGGAAACTCTTTCCGATACCGGCAAAACTCATGTCCATCTCAACGACCGGTGCATTGGTACCCACGAAGAAATCCTTATATTCCTCCAAGCCTTCCAGCGGATCCTTCACCGCGATGATCTTATTATCAACCATGTAAATATGGCACTTATCCTTGTACTTGTGCGCATTGGCATAATCCAGGATATATAAAGTGTTCCCATCCAGACGATTTTCTTTAAATATTTTGTCCGTCACCTTATCCCGCTCTTTCATCGCCTTTTTCGTCATATAGCGGGAAAGATAAAAGTTACTCATTTTAATGTCATCAAATTTTGACACCTGCGACGCGATCTGCAGCATCTGCGCCACGTCGTATCCATTTTCAGGAAAATAAACGATCTTATCAAAATCACCGAGCTCGTCTTTCCAAAAATCATTCGTGACGAGCGCCTTATCTTCTTTCACCTCTTTCTGGTACTGATCCTGCAGCCTGCTGATCGGCCGATACAGGTCTGCCAGCTGGAGGGCCAGACAGAGGAATACGATCGAAAGCTGTATCCTATTGTTTGGCAGCCTGCTGATCACAAACAGTCCTAGCAGCATGATGATATACATGACGCACCAGATAAATCTTCCCGAAGACCGGATGATCGCGAGAAGGTTATCAACTGCCGTCGGCCAGTGCACCTCAATAAATATTTTATCCCCCAGATACACGAGATTCGAAAAGGCCAGTACAGAAAAAACAAATACGACGATCGCCAGCGGAAGAAGGAACGCAAAATATTTCTTCCCCTGTGACTTCACCGTCTCTTTTAAGCCCCCGGCACGAACCATTTTCACCACCCGGAACATGATGATCGAAAGCGCGATCGCACACAGCACGATCATTCCCAGTCCCAGATAGGCAAACCCCTCATACTGGAGCTCTGTCATACCCATAGAACCAAAGAACGTAGAATATCTCCACGGATTCACAAATGTGTTTAAGTTGGCCGAAAAAAATCCGTATCCCGATCCACCCGATGCGAGAAGGCTCGTAAAGCCGCCTATGATAAAAAAGAAAAACGCGAAACTGCCGGCAAAACTGGCAAAGTCGATCACCAGGCGTTTCCAGTCCTTTTTCTCGATCAGTTCATTTAGCAGATACCCGCATAAAATACCGCCGACCATAAAAATAATATACATCTGGATCAAAACGCAGAGGGCAGCAAGGATCGCCCACGCCGCCGCATCTTTTTTTCGATCGGCAAATTCGTCTTTAAAAAGCCATATCCCCATAGCGCCCAAAATAAGAAAATGCGCGGCCAGTGACGTGTGCCTGGAGTTTTCAGAGAGTACACCAAAAAGCCGCTGCAATACCGGTGTGGAAAGAATAAAAAACACACTGGATACCCCGCAGAACAACCGGCTCTTATTAAATCTGGATATGAGTACGGATGCCAGTCCCCCATTTAAAACATAGCAAAGCAAGCCGAACAATCCGAAGTACTGGAACGTTTCCGGTAAGATAGGAGAAAGGGCTTTAAACAAGATCGCGAAAAGCGGGATGGAGTCCGTATATAAAACGCTGATCGAATTCGGCGTCGTAAAATAATCGTGCATCCCGAGCGGAAATGACCACGGGGCCTGACGGAAAAATTTCCATCCCAGATAATGCTGCTGCAGATCCTTTCCTGTCAGAAGCCACGAATCATACGTAAAATCTAAAACACGGAATCCATAAATGATCAGGAACAGCACGAATCCAACTGCTGCCCCGATCAAAAAATAAACTCTTCGTTTTGTATCCACACTCTCTTTTTTCTTACTCATACTGCGAGCCTCCTTGCCTGGTGCCTTTCTAAGCCTTAAAGTTCAACCGTTCCTCCTCGATCACAAGCGGCCTTCTCGTAACCCGCGAACTGATATTCATAATGTACTCCCCGAGAAGCCCGATGAAAAACAGCTGAATCGATCCAAAAATAAATATCCCCAAGAGGATCGGCGTCATTCCTGCCACAAACCGCTCCCAGAAAATGAGCTTCATGACCAGGTATACGAGAGCTACGAGCACACTCAGGCCGGAAAAAACAAATCCCATGATCGTGGCGATCCGCATGCCGACCTTCGTATACGAGGTAAAACTGAGCATCGCCGCATCGTACAGGCTGTACCAGTTGTTATGGGTCTTTCCGGCACGCCGCTTCTCCTGCTGATACTCGATATCCTTCCGCTTATAGCCAAGCTCCGCCACGATGCCGCGCAGAAACGGCGTCGGATCTTCCAGATCGCGGAGCACGTTGATAAACTCCCTGTCGTAGAGGCCAAATCCCGTAAAGTGCTCGATCTGCTCCACGCTGGACATCTTCTTGATCATTTTATAGTAACAGCTGCGCAGGAAATACATGATCTTACTTTCCTTGCTCTTTGATTTGATGCCGATGACGATCTTATTTCCCTGCTCCCACTCGTGCACAAATTTCGGGATCATGTTGATCGGATCCTGAAAATCCGCGCACATCAGTATCGTGCAGTCTCCGTTTGTCTGCAGCAGGCCATAATAAGGCGAATTGAACTGTCCGAAGTTTTTGGCGTTGAATATCGCTTTGATCTTCGGATTATTCTCACACAAAGCCCGTATTTTCGGCCTTGTCAGATCACTGGAGGCATTGTCTATAAAGACAAGTTCGTAATCATACTGCGGGAGGCTGTCCTCCACTTCTTTTATGATCGCCTCGCTGAGCGGTTCTACATTTTCTTCTTCGTTGTACGTCGGTACAAGTATACTGATTACTCTCTTCATCTCGTCCTCCATTACCTCTTCTGGCCGTTACTGCTGCAGCGCTTCCTTGATCACCTTCGCCATATAGTCGATCTTTTCATCCGTCATTCCCGGATAAACGCCGAGCCAGAACGTATCCTTCATGATCCGGTCTGTCACGCCGAGGTCACCGATGACGCGGTATCCTTTCCCCGACGCGCGGAATTCATCAAAACAAGGCTGTTTCACGATATTTCCGGCAAAAAGCATACGCGTCTGTACGCCTCTCTTCTCGACATACTGAACGACTTTATTTTTATCCACGCCCTCCCGGCATGTGATGAGGAATCCGAACCAGCTCGGCTTCGAGTTCGGACATGCCTCTGGAAGGATCAGCTTGTCCTCCACATCCGCGAGCGCGGCCCGCAGGCGGTCGAAATTGTGTCTTCTCTTCTCCACAAAGGTCGGGAACTTTGCAAGCTGCGCGCATCCGACTGCCGCCTGCATATCCGTTGCCTTCAAATTATATCCAAAATGGGAATATACGTATTTGTGATCATAACCGAGCGGCAGTTCCCCGTACTGCCTGTCGAAACGATGGCCGCACATATTGTCGCGTCCAGACGGGCACACGCAGTCCCTTCCCCAGTCTCGCAGCGAGCGCACCGCTTTGTGGATCAGCGGATTGTCCGTGTAGACGGCGCCGCCTTCTCCCATCGTCATATGATGCGGCGGATAGAAGCTGGACGTTCCGACATCACCGATCGTTCCCGTAAACTTCTCTTCCCCGTTGATCGTATACTTTGTGCCGAGCGCGTCACAGTTGTCCTCGACGAGCCAGAGGTTATGCTTCTCACAAAATTCCTTGATCTTACCCAGATCCCAAGGATTTCCGAGCGTATGCGCGATCATGATCGCTTTTGTCTTCTCTGAAAGCGCCTCTTCTAACATCGACGCGTCCATATTATACTGCGGGATCGTCATATCGACAAAGACCGGAACCGCGCCGTACTGGATGATCGGCGCGATCGTCGTCGGGAATCCCGCCGCCACGGTAATGACCTCATCCCCCGGCAAGATCCTGCGCTCTCCCATCAGCGGGGACGTGAGCGCCATAAACGCGAGCAGGTTCGCGGACGATCCGGAATTGACGAGCGAACAGTAACGGATGCCCAAATACTCCGCGAACTGCTTCTCAAACTGATCCGTATATCTTCCCGACGTAAGCCAGAACTCGAGCGAACTGTCCACGAGGTTCACCATTTCCTCCTCCCCGTAATAACGGGAAGCGTAAGGGATCCGGTCGCCCTCCTGGAACGGTTTCTCCTGATTGTGGTACCTGCCGCAATACTCCTTTACCATTTTCAAAATATTTTCTCTCGCCTGCTGTTCATTCATATTCTCAAACATGTTACTCTTTCCTTTCTCTGTCGATTTTACTTTCCCCACACGTCCGCGCTACCCCTGGCATCCCACAAATTCCCGGATCTGCCTGTCCATGACCTCCGCGACATCTTCGTCCGCGAAATAAGCCTTCGTCCACTCTACTGTCTTATCGAGCGCCTCCGCCACGGTCCACCTCGGCTTCCAGCCAAACGTCGTTTTCAGCTTGGAGCAGTCAAGTTTCAAAAAGTTCGCCTCGTGGGGGCCGCCGTCATACTCGTTGATCCATTTCAAGCCGTCTCCCCAGCGCTCGACAAACATTTCCGCCAGATCGCCTGTCGTCACACAGTCCGTCTCATCCGGCCCCACATTATAATATCCCTGATAGTCCGGATTTTCATACTGTTCCTTTACGATCATCAAATACGCGATGACCGGTTCGAGCACATGCTGGTACGGCCGGGTCGAAAACGGATTTCGGATAATGATGTCCCTTTTCTCCTTCGCGGCCCGCACACAGTCCGGTATGATGCGGTCGTTCGCAAAATCACCGCCGCCGATGACATTTCCGGCTCTCGCAGTCGATACCGCCACGCGCCCATCGGTAAAAAACGAGTTTTTATAGCTGTGCGTCACTAACTCCGAACACGACTTGCTGTTTGAATAGGGATCGTAACCATCCAGAGGTTCATTTTCACGGTATCCCCATTCCCATTCTTTATTTTCATACACTTTATCCGTCGTGACATTGAGAAAACTTTTGACACTCTCTTGTTTCCTCACACATTCGCAAATATTCACCGTCCCCATCACATTTGTCTCATACGTATAGACAGGTTCTTTGTACGAATCCCTCACGATCGGCTGTGCCGCCAGATGAATGACGATTTCCGGTTTCGTTTCCCCAAACACCTGGGACAGCTTGTCCAGATCACGGATATCCCCGATCACGGAATTCATCTTCTCCTCCACTCCCGCCATCTGAAATAAGCTCGGATCCGTCGGCGGTTCCAGCGAATATCCTGTCACATCCGCCCCCGCCAGAATTAGCGTCCGGCACATCCACGTTCCCTTAAATCCAGTATGACCGGTCACCAGCACTCTCTTTCCTTTAAAAAATGTTAGATCAACCATGTGCTCGCTCCTCTCTCCTGCCTTTCGTTTGCCATTCGTTCGTTCCTGTTCTGTTTTCTGCCGTGATCGACTGCAGGATCAACCCGGAATCCCGCTCAGCCACCACGGAGTAATGGAGCATTCCCATGTCCTCCGCGATTGCTACATCCTCCAGAACACACTCCTCACCCGCGATGATATCGACCTGTCCCTTAATGTCATCATCCTCGGAATATATCCCAAAGGTTCCCGCCTTCTGCCCTTTTTTTATACCCGAAGCCGCATCCAGCCGGTAAGAAAGACGGATACGAAACTTCCCATCGGCTGGTTCCACCATGGAACCATACATAACGATGTCTTCGTTTTTTCCCACTTCCAGTTCGCCGCTGTCATTGATGTTCCCGTAGATGGTATACCACGGTGAATACGGAAAATCTACGGCTTTTTCCCCCGGCCTTTTCGGTAAGTTCGTAGAACAGTCGATGATATTTTCATCGCACAGATATAATCTATAATTTAAAACCTTTCCTATTTTCTCCATTTTACCCGTCAAATATGGGGGCAGTTTTTTCCAGTTTTGATCCGTTGACATGATCATGATCGGGCCCTCATACTGGCCATTCTCAAAATATCTCATGCTCGCTCCCCAACCGACCGCACGGTTTTCCGCTGTTATGGTGACAATATTCCGGTCAAAATCACTCACCCGGAGGATCCTGCCCGCTTCCATGCTCTTTTCATCGCCCGCATTCACATAGATCAACCCGACATCATGCTTTCGGGCCAGATCTGTAATCTTACTCAGCTCATTGATGATCCCCGTATCCGCTTCCGCATACAGATTCTTAAAATTCGAAGCGCTGATAGCCATACAGGAAAAGACGATCAGGGTGAGCGCCGTTCTCCGGCTCAGTGTATTCCATTTCTGCGTGATCTCCTGGACAAACATGCCGAGAAGGAGCATACTCGGAATCATCGACACGACATGATAGCGGTACTCAAACGTCTGCGCCGAATATGTCGTTTCCGTCAATAACAGCACGCACATATTGACAAAATTGATGCACACAACGATGCCGACAGCCGTCCGCTTTTCCTTCCCCATCAGGACACGGATCCCGTAGTAGACGATCGAAAACAGGAGAAGCGCTGTGATCAAAACGCCAAACAAACAGATAAAACCATCTTTGGAAAGCACTTGCGGCGATACAGTTTCCCGCACGGCCCCAAACAGTTCCCAAATTCCCACGAAACAATGCAGCGCGTTTTCCGCCAGTCTCGTTCCCGGCAGAAGCTGCATGGAAGTCGAATGGTTCTCAAAGGCGAGAAAACCTGCCGCGACGATCCCGACCACAAAAGCGGCCGCGGTCGCTGCCGTCAAAATCATCGGCCCAGAAACAAGCCATTTCAGCGAACCTCTGCGCAGCACCCTCAACACGAGATAAAACATCACCGGGAACACACCACACGCAAGCATATAAACACCGGAAGAAATCCCGGACAAAACCGAAAACAACATCAGGAACACAAGCCGTACGATCATTTTTTTCACCCGCGTCCCCTGTTCCAATTCAAGAATAAGATCGATCAGCAGAAGCGGGATCAGTACTTTTACCGCGTATGAAGCCGTCCCGATGAACATCATCGGCAGATATCCTAACTGACCTACCGTATACGGTGTAAAAAGAGCGATCAAAGCGACAAAACGATTGCCCGTGGAGACATGATTCTTTTTCAATATATCAAATACCAAAAGAGCATAAACGATCACAAACAGATTATCCGCGATCCCCAGGGATAAAAACACATTTTTTGTGATCCCGTAAAACGGAACGGCAAAAAGAAGTGGAATGTCCCATCCCACCGTCGTCTGATACTCCCAGTCCGGGATCAAAAGTGTCTTTTTTCTCCAAATCTCCACCATCTGCAGCATGCCGCTGCTCGAATCATAATCCGCCTGATACCGGAGCATGGTTAAATTGTAAACGATGATAACGAGAAGCTGCAAACACAAGATTCCCCCTGCTAGTACTTCTTTTTTATGTCCCATCGCATACTTTTTCATGAAAATCTCCTCTCATTATCTGCAAGTCACATAACCATTAGTATAATTTACAAAGTTGATTCTGTCAACCGTTTTTGCTAAAATTAAGTAAGGTTGGAAACTGCCGGAAATCACTTCATGCCAGTTTGTTTCTGCCGTTTTCGCCGCCGTCTTCCGATCAGGATACCGCCCGCCAGCACGATAACCGTCACCCCCGTCACCGCAGCTCCCGCCTCGTAGGAACGATCCCGATACGTAAACACTACCGTATGCTTCCCTTCCGGTATCTCGATTCCCATGATGAGGCCATTTACCATATCCACCTTCTGTTCCACACCGTCAACCGTTGCTGACCAGTGCGGCGAGTAGTTCTGCGAAAAGCATACGTAGGTGTCACCGTCTGAAACGATCTCGGCTGTCACGGAATCATTCTCATACGACGACACATGTACGTCTGTCTTCACGCCACCAAGCCTGCTTCCCTCTCGGTCCACATACGCTGTCGTATCGAGCCGGTATGACTCATACTCATCATAAATATCCGTAAACCGTTTCATCCGCTTTGTGCGCTCTGGAACATAAAGTAGTTCTTTCGCATTCGGATTCTCATAGATCTTCGTCCCTTTTTCATCCTCACCCACACACCGATATGTCTCCGTCAGCTCATACATCGTCACGTCACAGTCCTCTACGCGGACTGCTGCCACGCCATCCTCCGCCTGCACGAGGATCCTCATACGGATATCTTCATTCGCCAGTTCCGCGTAATCCGAGAACAGATACGCTTCGTATTCGTTATCCTCCCTCGTCGCGGGGATACCTATATGCTGGGACTCCAGATCATAATTTACGCCGCCGTACAGATCGACCGCCAGATACGTCAGATGTCTGTTATCTTCCTCATTTATCGTAAAATGGATCTTATAGCAGACATTGCCCTGGAGACCGCCTGCCACTTCCTTCACTCCTCCGTCAGTCCCCAAGTCTATGTTCAGATTCCCGCCGGAAACTACCGGCACAGCCTCTTTCTTCCTATTAAATGTCCGTCCGTGAACGCGTTCGATCACACCGCTTTCGTCCAAAATATACCTAACTCCCATCATGGACAAAAGATCGTTTTGAAATACTAAATTCGTTAGGGCATTGACCGACCCTGACGCCAAGCCGGACGAGTTCATTTCCGCCCCGTCCCCTTCCAGATTTTTAAAATAGCGGAACATGAGCGGATTGTTAAATGCCGTATACGCATTGATGGCATCAAAGCCATAGATCAGGTTCTTGTTCTGAGAGACCGCGTTTACATATGCCGGCTGCACGTAGTCGAGCGCCGTCCATATTTTATAATTCCCATCGTCTTTCATCAGCCTCTCAACCGTCTCATCGGCGTCCCACACCTGCGCCAGATCCGTCGTCTCCGCATCCAGGCTGTACGGCAGCACCTCTGCCAGTGTGACAGCCAGAACGGCCGCGCACGCCGCATACCGTTTCCACCGCATCGAAAACACCCGGCCTGCGATCTTTTCTTTCCCCAAACACAGGACGACTGCAAAAATGATCCCCGCATAACAGAGGGGAAGGAAGAACTTTTGGTGCAGATCCGAAAAGTACTGCACCCGCTGCTCCGGTTCGACCGCAAAACACGTATAAAACAGGCCGGCCGCGAAACACAGGGCGATACCCTTTACGATCACGCCCGCCATCTTCTTCATCCACTTTGTCCGCCCTTCAAACCCAGCGCTGCCAAACGAATCGTTCAGTCCGAACGCGGCGAGCGAAAATACAAAGAAATAGAAAATATACAGCATCCTCCCCGCGCAGCGAAAACCTCCGAGCAAAGGCAGCCTGTACACGAGCTGATTCAACCCCGGAATATGCGCTACGGCCGCGTACGCAAAAGCAAACACGGCGCAGAAAAACCCGGCTCTCACCTCAAACCGCCTGCTTCCCCGGATCGCTGCGGCGGCCAGTATGAGCACAAATATCCCAAGATATAACTCAATATCCATTTCCGATGAATGGAATATCCCAAGCGGCATATAGCGCTCTCCAAAAAAGTCCGGCAGGATCATCTGTATGAGCTTCACCGGATGCACCGAAAAACTGCAAAACGTTCCAAATGAGATCGAAGAAGAACCGTGCTCCGAATACTCACGCAGCACACTGGCCACAGGCAGCAGCACATACGCAAATACCCCGGCATACACAGCCACCCACAGGATACCTTTTTTTACGATCTCGATTCCTTTGTATTGTTCATGGATACAAAAGAGAAGAATATAGACAGCCAGAACAAGGCACGCATAGATACTATACTGCTGCATCGACGAAGCCTGCACCGCGCACACAGCCGCCGACAGGCAGAGCCATCCCGTACGCCCCGTATTAAAAAATTTCCTGACGAAAAACATAATGACTGGAAACAGGCAGATGGCAGCGATAATGCCCGGGTGCATCCGCCGCATCCCATTGATCTGAACCGAACACTGGAAAATAACAGCAAATACAAGGGAAACCAACGCCTGGCATCTGCACTCGCGCAAATACAAATAAAAGAAAAGCCCGCCGATGAACAGATGGAACATAAAAAACATTAGTACTGCTTCTTTGACCGGCAGAAGGAAAAACAGATCGGCGATGATATAAAAATTCAGGATGCCCGCCTGCGGGATCCCGTTCGACAAATAGTGGTTCCACTTCGGCAGTCCGCCGTTTTGCAGGCACCAAACCGTGTATTTCGTATCAACCGCATATTGAACGAGATCTGTCGTCCCCGGCACCTCGCTGCCGTTCACCAGATAAGGGAGGTAGAGAAGTACGGGGACGAGAAGAAAAAGTGTTACCGATGATATTTTTATAAGGTTCCCTCTCGTGCCGCGCGTATAAAACATCCTTTTTTCCTCCTGACTGATCCCGTATATTTAGCATATGTATTTTGGGGTATCACGATTCAAACCCCTGTACTTCCTTATTATAACAGATTTGGGATATTTATCAAGAGAAACACTAAGAATCCGTTTTCCAGACAAAATCAGTGTAAATGACCGGTAACACGACATCCGTATCCAGCGTCAGCGATATGGCCCCCCATGACAGCCCAGATTTCTCATTCCAAATACGGTTGTGATATTACAAAGGACCGCCGCCAGCACAAATACCACCGACTACACACGACGGCTCAGCCACTTCTTCGTATATAACTGGTAAAACAGAAATGCAAATGCGATATTTACGACCCCGCCAAAACAAAAAGAACTGGAAGATCAGCAGCATGCAGGACTTGATCAGTTCTTTTGTTTGCGCTCTCATAGGCATTCACACCTCTCATTTGCATTTTTTCGCCAGGGAAGATTATTTCTAGTTGTTTTTTAATATTGAGAATGCTAAAATGATTTTAAGAAAATGGATGAAGAATATTCTGAAGAGGCAGGATCCGGTTAATATGGAGGTATAAAACCATGAAACAAAAGCCATTACCTATTGGCGTGGATGATTTCGAGAAATTGATAACAACGGGATATTATTTTGTAGATAAGACAATGTTGATCCGTGAACTGATAGACAAAAAGGGGGATGTAAAC
>CAJTTQ010000063.1 GCA_910579145.1 uncultured Eubacterium sp. | reverse complement strand
ATCTGCTTTGTTTTCATGTCTTAAAACTCCTGTTATCCACATCCACCTCCTGTAAGTCCGGCTCAACCGGGCCTTTGTCCTATTGGAATCAAGATTTTGAACTTGTTTCGCAATTGCCTAAATGAAGTTGTAACAATTCCAAACATGCTAATAATATAAGTATACCATACCCCCTGCATAAAGTCCATTTTATTTCGCGGCCTTTTCATCAGACTTTTTTATGAACTTTTTCATGCGCCCTTTTTCACAAGAACTGCCATCCCGCGAATTACCCACCCGCCGCTCCGCTCATCAGACGGGCGTCGCAAACAGCCCGATCGGCGGCGGGAACACGGTAAAAACCGCAAACAGCAGCGTGACAACGAGAAATCCAAAATAGCAGTACCGGCACGACACATCAGCGAGCGCATTCCTGCGCAGCATAACAAAACTTGCCGCATAAGCGAGGAACATCGAAATAAAATAGATCAGAATATTCATCACCTCGCTGTTCTTCCCATACACGCCCGTATACGTATAAAACAGAATCACCGTCAGCGCCATGCCGATCAGAGCAGAAACAAATTTCACGCAGACAAAACCTGCGTACGTTTTACGAAAGATCAAAAACTCCCAGATCGAGAGCAGTAAAATGGGAAAAAAGATCAGTTTCAAATGCTCCCACGTCGATTCATTTACCGGAAAAAATAGTCCCGCCACCGGGTTTTCCCCGCTCCAGCCATACACGAAATGAAACAGTGTACCGAGCAGGGAAGCCGCGAGAAAGCTGATCCATTCGATTTTTTTCAATGAAGGTTTCATAGGCACAGATACTCCTTAACCAGTTTTTGTGTATTGTATGCGTGCCCGCAAAAAATATGTATCCGCATGGAGGATTGGTATGCAAACATATCAACATGTGGGATCGGCGTGCCAGTTCGGTTGTGCAGGTTGTTTGCCCCAGACGCCGCTGTCCGCGCCGCCTGCCCGCTTTTCTACAACTTTAGACTGACCACATGATATGGTATCCTGCAATAAAAAACAGAAAAAAAATTACAAGATATAGTAGACAGCAAATGGAGTTAATGGTATAATACTCCAAGTAGCGGCGGGAAGGGAACAGGAATGGTTTTTGAAAGGAAGGGTACCGAGGTGAAGGTAATCAAGAGAGACGGGCGTGTCGTGGATTATAACAGAAATAAGATCCTTGTGGCAGTCCGCAAAGCAAATGCAGAGGTGGAAAAATTTGAGAAAGTGTCGGAAGATGACATTGACGGGATCATAGCCAGTATCGAAAATTCGGGCCGGGATACGGTGCAGGTGGAAGATATCCAGGATATGATCGAACAGAAGCTGATGGCAGCCGGGAAATTTGTGCTGGCAAAAACATACATTATTTACCGCTATACGAGAGAACTCGTGCGCAAGGCCAATACGACGGATGACTCGATCATGAGCCTGATCCAGAACAGCAACAAAGACGTGATGGAGGAAAATTCGAATAAAAATGCCTATATTGCTTCCACGCAGCGCGATCTGATCGCGGGAGAAGTGTCAAAGGATCTGACAAAGCGTGTCCTTTTGCCGGAAAAGGTCGTACAGGCTCACGAGGAAGGCGTGCTGCATTTCCACGATATGGACTATTTTGTGCAGCCGATCTTCAACTGCTGCCTGATCAACATCGGCGACATGCTGGAAAATGGGACGGTGATGAACGGAAAACTCATCGAGAGCCCGAAAAGTTTTCAGGTCGCTTGTACGGTCGTGACGCAGGTGATCGCCGCCGTCGCGAGCAGCCAGTACGGCGGGCAGTCAGTGGACATACGGCATCTCGGGAAATATTTGCGCAAGAGCGCGGACAAATACCGCGCCAGATATAACGAGCGGTTTGGCGGGACGCTTGATGCGGACGTGATCGAAACAATGGTGGAAGAGCGCGTGAACGACGAACTCCGCTCCGGCGTCCAGACGATCCAGTATCAGATCAATACACTGATGACGACGAACGGGCAGTCTCCGTTTGTCACACTGTTTTTGAATCTGGACAAGGACGATGAATACATCAGGGAAAATGCAAAGATCATCGAGGAAGTTCTGCGCCAGCGGCTCGAGGGCATCAAAAATGAAAAGGGCGTCTATGTGACGCCGGCTTTTCCGAAACTGATCTATGTGCTGGATGAGCACAATTGTTTAAAAGGCGGAAAATACGACTATATCACAAAACTAGCCGTAAAATGTTCGGCAAAACGGCTGTACCCGGACTATATTTCGGCTAAGAAGATGCGCGAGAATTACGAGGGAAATGTATTCAGCTGCATGGGATGCCGGAGTTTTCTCTCATCCTGGCAGGATGAAAACGGCGCGTACAAATGGGAGGGGCGTTTTAACCAGGGCGTTGTCAGCCTGAACCTCCCGCAGATCGGTATTCTCGCGAAGGACAATGAAGAATATTTCTGGCAGCTTTTAGAGGAGAGGCTTTCGCTGTGCTTCGAGGCGCTGATGTGCCGCCACCACGCGCTGGAAGGCGTGACGTCAGATGTCAGCCCGATCCACTGGCAGTACGGGGCGATTGCGAGGCTCGGGCAGGGGGAGAAGATCGACAAGCTCCTGCACGATGGGTATTCCACGATCTCGCTCGGCTATATCGGCCTATATGAAGTGACGAAGCTGATGACCGGTGAGAGCCATACGACCGAGAAAGGAAGTAAATTCGCGCTCAAGGTGATGAACCGACTGCGCCGTGCGACCGATACGTGGAAAGAGGAAACCGGACTCGGGTTCGGACTGTATGGGACGCCGGCGGAGTCGCTCTGTTACCGGTTTGCCGAGATTGACAAGAGGCGCTTTGGCGAGATCGAGGATGTGACGGACAAGGGATATTATACGAATTCCTATCACGTCGATGTGCGCGAGGAGATCGACGCGTTCCGGAAGTTCCAGTTTGAGAGCCAGTTCCAGACGATTTCTTCCGGCGGGGCGATCTCGTACGTGGAGATCCCAAACCTGCAGCACAATCTGCCGGCGCTCGAGGAACTTGTCAAATTTATCTACGACAACATCCAGTACGCGGAGTTCAACACGAAATCCGATTACTGCCATGTGTGCGGGTTTGACGGCGAGATCATCATCAACGAGAATCTGGAGTGGGAATGCCCGAACTGCGGCAATAAAGACCACAATAAAATGAATGTGACGAGAAGGACGTGCGGGTATCTCGGGGAAAATTTCTGGAATGTCGGAAAGACGAAGGAGATTGGCTCCAGAGTGCTGCATATCTAGGGCGGTATGGAACACGGATACCAAGAAGTATTGTTTCGGTGACAATAGTGCCGTGTGCCATCGGTTCGGAAGGGAGTTTGGCATTGAATTATGCACAGATCAAGCAGTACGATGTGGCAAATGGGCCGGGCGTACGCGTGTCGTTGTTCGTGAGCGGCTGTACGCATCACTGCAAAAACTGTTTTAATCAGGAAACATGGGATTTTTCATATGGAAAACCCTTTACGGAACAAGAGAAGGAAACGATCCTGACGTTTTTGGAACCCGATCATATCGCGGGTTTGTCCCTGCTTGGCGGGGAGCCGTTTGAAAAGGTCAATCAGGAGGGGCTTTTACCCCTGCTGCGGGAGGTACATGAAAAATTCCCGCAGAAAACGATCTGGTGTTATTCCGGGTATCTGTTTGACAAACAGATTTTGGGAGAAATGTGCCAGAAATGGGAGATGACAAAGGAGATGCTCTCTTATCTGGATATTTTAGTCGATGGAAGATTTGTCGAGGAGAAGAAAAATCTCAAACTGCGGTTTCGCGGCTCGGAAAACCAGCGGATCATCGATGTGAAACGATCACTCGCGCAGGGGACGGTCATCCACTGGGAGGGCGAGAACGAGCGCTGAGGAAAGCAGCGCAGAAATGAGGAAAATTTGAACATGGAACCAGTTACATTGAATACGGTAAAAGTAGAGTTTATCAAACTGGATAAAAAAGCGACAGTCCCGACGTACGGGACGGCGTTTTCGGCGGGCGCCGATCTGTACGCCTGTATGGACGAGCCTGTTACGATCCGGGCCGGAGAGACGGCTCTGATCCATACAGGGATCGCGATGGCCATTCCGGCCGGGCTGGCGGGACTCATCTATGCGAGGAGCGGCCTGGCCTGTAAGAAAGGACTCGCGCCGGCGAACAAAGTAGGAGTCATTGATTCCGACTACCGGGGAGAGATCATGGTGGCGCTGCATAACCATTCATCACAGGACATTTTAGTCGAGAGCGGCGAGCGGGTGGCGCAGATGATCGTTACCCCGTATCTCGTGGCGGCGTATACCGAAGTAGAACAGCTCGACGAGACGGTGCGCGGCAGCGGCGGTTTTGGGTCAACGGGCGCGAAATAGAAAACGCGCTTGTTGGTGGCCGTCTGTCTTTTGAATGATAGGCAGGAAGTGTGACATGGATTATAACGATAGCATACGCGCGGTAAAAGGTGTGGGGGAAAAGGCGGAGCAGCGGTTTGCGAAGCTTCAGATCCGGGAAGTCGGGGATCTGCTCGAACACTATCCGCGGGATTACGACGAATTTCATGATACGGTCCCCATCCGCACGCTCGAAGAGGGCAAACGGATGGCAATCGAGGGCGTACTCCGCCGGAAACCGACGGTCAGGAATACGTCCCGCATAAAGATCATTACGGCATTGTTTGAAGATGAGACCGGCACCGTGCAGGTCACATGGTTCAACATGCCGTTTTTGGCGAGCCGGTTACATATGGGTACGAGGTATCTGCTGCGCGGCCGGGTCGGACGCGTAAACGGGAAACTCGTGCTGGAGCAGCCGAAGATGTACTCAAAAAATGAATTTTATAAAAATGTCGGGAAGATGCTTCCCATTTACCCCCTCACGGCGGGACTCACAAATGTTCAGGTGACAAAAGCCGTCAAACAGGCGCTGTCAGAATGCGAGGGGATCACGGAGTTTCTGCCGCCGGAAATCCGGAAGCGGCATGATCTCATCGGCTATCGCAAAGCCGTGCAGGACATTCATTTTCCGAAAAACCGCATCGAGTTTTACCGGGCGAGGAGGCGCCTCGTCTTTGATGAGTTATTTTTATACCAGGCGGCGCTGCGGGCGATCCGCGTTCGCAATGACCGGGAGAGCAGCCATGTGATGACATACCGCGAACAACTCGATTCATTCCGGGAGGCGCTTCCCTTTGCGCTGACGAACGCGCAGGAAAACGTATTTTCTGAGATCCTGGCCGATCTGACAGGCGGCCATGTCATGAACCGGCTCGTACAGGGAGACGTCGGTTCGGGAAAGACCGTGGTCGCGGTGATGGCACTCTATCTGACCGTTTGTAACGGGGGCCAGGGGGCATTCATGGTGCCGACCGAGGTGCTCGCGTCCCAGCACTGCGCATCGCTGCAAAAGATGCTCGGGCCATTTGGCGTGCGGATCGGACTGCTCACCGGTTCGCTCACGGCGAAACAAAAGCGCGAGGGGAAGGAGATGCTGGCATCCGGTGAGTGGGATGTCGTGGTCGGAACGCACGCGATCCTGCAGGACAATGTGCAGTTTCACGATTTGGCGCTCGTGATCACCGACGAGCAGCACCGGTTCGGCGTCCGCCAGCGGGAAACATTATCGGAAAAAGGCACCGAACCGCACGTACTGGCGATGAGCGCGACGCCGATTCCGCGAACGCTGGCGCTCGTTCTGTACGGGGATATGGATCTGTCGGTCATGGATGAGCGCCCGGCCGACCGCCTGCCGGTGAAAAACTGCGTCGTCGGCACGGAGTTTCGGCCAAACGCCTATCATTTTATGAAAGAGCAGATCGATCTGGGGCATCAGATCTATATTATCTGTCCGATGGTCGAGGAAAATGAGGAGTCGGAGCTGGAGAGTGTGATGATCTACGCCGACCGGCTGCGGGAAGGATTTCGCGGCGCGGTTTCGGTGGACAGCCTCCACGGAAAAATGAAACCGCAGGAAAAAAACGAAGTGATGGAGCGGTTTGCCGGGGGAAAGACAGATATTTTAGTGTCCACGACCGTGATCGAGGTCGGGATCGACGTGCCGAACGCGACAGTGATGATGATCGAGAATGCCGAGCGGTTCGGCCTGGCCCAGCTCCATCAGCTGCGAGGGCGCGTCGGGCGCGGGGCTGCGCAGTCGTACTGTATCCTCATGTATGGCAGGGAAAGTAAGGAAGGAAAGGAACGGCTCTCGATCCTCGCCGGGTCGAATGACGGGTTCAAGATCGCCGAGGAGGATTTGAAACTGCGGGGGCAGGGAGATTTTTTCGGCGAGATGCAGAGCGGCGATAAGCTGTTTAAACTGGCCGATATTTACGAGGATGCGAAGATACTGACGGCGGCGCATGAGGAGGCGGGGAGGTATAAGTTTGATGAGATCAGCCGGTTTTACAAGAAGAATAAGAGGCTGATGGAAAAACTGGAACATTATATGGGGGATGTTCCGCTGTAGGAGTCTTTTTTCACTTGGTAGCGCGTCGGCAGCCTTGCTAAAAGAATATTGCCGAATGGTGGAAAATATGTTATATTAACGGTATGGAGTTACCGTGTTACAAGGTGGAAAGCCTCCCAAACTTGCAAAAGATGGGAGGTGGTGCGAATGAGTACATATGAAGTATTAACATTGTTGATTCTTTTTGCTACATTTTTGGTCGCATTGCTTGCCTATATAGATAGGAACAACAAGCGAAAATAAATAAGCCTACCTTGTCACTTGCCCGGTGCAGGTAGGCTTTTAACCTGATACGGAGGCAACCCACTTTGTGGGCGGCAGCTCCTTTTATATGATTACTATAGCACATCTTCAAAGGCTTTTCAAGAGGGTTTCAAATTTTAGATCTAAACTTTGTTTATTACTTTGTTTATTGTTAAATTACCATTAGAAGAACTGTCATGACAAGTCCAAAGGATTCCGTTGCCATTTCCCGAACTCTGTGTTATAATATCAGATAAAATCTGTTTGGCTAAAATGAGTAAAGCGCAAAAGATGTGCGCATATGGAGGAAAAAGAAGAGATGAAAAAGTTTTTATGTCTGGCATTATCGGCCATGCTGATCGTCGTAAACGCGTATCCGGCGGCAGCAGCGAAAAAAGCGTCGCTGACTTTTAAAAAGGTCACATTACAGGTCGGGAAAAAGAAAAAGATCTCGATCAGGAATAAAAATAAAAAAGCAGTCTACACCTTTCAGTCCTCTGCGAAAAAAACAGCCGCAGTCAGTAAAAAAGGCGTTATCACGGCGAAGAAGCAGGGAAAAGCGAAGATTACCGTGTCCGAGCGCCTGAAAAAGGGAGCGAAAAAGAAAAACCGAAAAGTTGGGGTGATCGTTGTGACCTGTACCCAAAAGAAAATACAGAAACCGACCGAATCTCCGTCGGTTACCGCAGCACCAGCCGTGACAGCCTCACCGTCGGTTCCCACGGCGGCTCCACAGGGGCCAATAGATTCACAGGAGCCGACAGCCCCTTCGACCGAATCGCCGAAACCAATGGAAACGCCGGTGCCGACACCGGATCTTTATACAAAATCCGTGATGTCGCTTCACGTCACGGATCAGGAGAGATATTCGGTAGACGGAAATACGTGTCATGTCGATATGCAGTATTTTACAGCTGACGCGTCGGGAGACTATTTTTCCGGCAGTACGAAAGGCAAAGGAACGACGGTCATCAAACAATATAAAGACGGCAGGGAGCAGTCATGCGCCCGCTACATCCTCTCGGGAACCGACGCGGATGGCAAAAAGTGTTCTCTGTTCATCGAGGACAACGGAACGGCGGCTGCCGGGGGAAACATGGTGATGAAACCGACGGTCATTACCGACAGTGAAACGCTGTCTTGGCTTGAAACGGCGGATCTGCAGGGCAGGATTACCGAGGATGGAAATGGGGAAAAGACGATAGACATCCTCTGGAATGAGTCGCAGACAGAGCCTGTGCCGCCGCGCGAGGTAGTCAGGCCGGATGAGAGCCAGTCTTATCCCAATGAAATTTTTACGTTTACGATTGATATCGGAAGTACTTCTTCCGTTAAGGGAACGGCGGGAAATGCGTCGATGATCCAGTTCAGGGCTTCCTCGGACTGCGCGAATTTCAAAGGAACGATCGTGGCTGACTCCGTGGATACCAGACTCAAGTATAACGGACAGATCGAAACGCTCTCCGCGCGCTATATACTGACTGGCGAGGGCGCGGATGGAAACCCGTGCAGTATATATGTGGAAAATAACGGTATTGATGACAACGGTATGGTGACGGAGCCGCTTATCATCACGGACAATCCGGCATTTGCCTGGGTGGAGAGTGCCAAACTCCACGGGACGGTGAGCTGGTCACCGAAACTGACGATCCACGTGTCGGCAGCAGAGTGACAGGGAGATTTGACCGTCCGGAATTTGCCTCTGATTTTCCGGCGTTTACTTCCGTTAGTTTCCAGTTATCAGGCACGAAAGTTTCTCTTGATAAAAAAGCGGTTATCATTTATAATTGTGAAAGACGAAAAGGAATTCGAAGAGGGAAAGCGAGGAGAGGGTATGCGCGTCATAGCGGGAACGGCGAGACGGCTCCCGTTGGTCACGCCGGAAGGAAAAGATACGAGGCCGACGACCGACCGGATCAAGGAAACGCTGTTCAACATCATCCAGGATGAGATTCCGGGCAGTTTATTTCTCGATCTGTTCAGCGGCAGCGGCGCGATCGGGATCGAGGCGCTGAGCCGGGGGGCAAAACAGGCGTGGCTTGTCGAGTTTGGCAGGGAACCGCTCAAATGTATCCGGGCAAATCTGGCGAAGACCCGCCTGGAAGCACAGGCAGTCGTCCTCCCGATCGAGGTGACATATGCCATATCCAAATTGGAAAAAGAGGGCAGGCAGTTTGATGTGATTTATGCCGATCCTCCGTACAAAAAGAAATTTGAAGCAAAGATCGTACAAATGCTGGCCCGCTCCGGCATTGTGAAAGAAGGTACACTCGTGATCCTGGAATCGGCGCTGGACACGGACGTGGACTATATAGACGAAGATGTATTTGAACTGGTAAGAGTGAAGCAGTATAAAACGAATCAACATGTGTTTTTGCGCGTGCGGGAAACGCAGCGCTCCTCTTTATGAAGTTTTACCATGAGGGAAAGGAAAAGGTAATCATATATGAACCCATCAAGAATCGAAAAGGCGATTGACGAGATTTACGAATATGTGGAGAACTGTAAGCCGTCGAAGCTGTATCCAAATAAAGTTACAGTTTCAAAGGACGAGCTTTACGATCTGTTGGACGCGCTCCGCATGTGCGCACCGGAGGAGATCAAGAGATACCAAAAGATTATCAACAACCGGGAAGAGATTCTTGGACAGGCACAGGAGCAGGCACAGCAGATCATGAGTCAGGCGCAGGCACAGACGAAACAGCTGCTCGACCAGAACGAACTGGTGCAGACGGCTTACGCGCAGGCGGAGCAGATCGTGAAAGAAGCCGAAGCGCAGGCGCAGCAGATACTGAACCAGGCGGTGGGCGAGGGCAACCAGGTCCGCACGGACGCCCTGTACTATACGAGCGATCTTCTCGGAGAGGCGGGCAGAAATATCGAACTTTCGCTCAAAGAAATTGAGAGCAAATCGTCCATGCTGATCAATGTATTAAAGAAGGACATTGAGATCATAAAAAATAACCGGTCCGAGCTGCAGGACCAGATCAATGGAAAAATTCCGGAAGAGGAAGAAGCGGCAGCAGCGGAGCAGACCGAGGGCCAGGTGTGAAGGAACGGAAAGACAGCGTTCTTCACGAATTGTTTGGAAGTGTCAAGGAACGAAAAACAACGGTAGGTTTAGAAGAAGATCAAACCGAGCAGGAGTCCGAATGATCCTGCCAGCACTTTTATCATTACATAGCGCGAAAAAGGTAATCCTGTATTTTGCAGAACACTGTTTGTCTGGGCGGCTGCCGACAGTCCCCCAAATGCAGTGGCGGCGAGAGACAGGATTATTTTTGCGTGTCCGGAAAGAGGCGAGGCCGCGATCATCGCATCCCCGGTCGTGATCTCCAGTATGCTGCCTAAAAGCAGTTTCGCGTAATAGGGAATGACAGGAAGCTGCCGCAGCAGCGTTGCGAAAATGGAAAAAAACATGATGTAGCCGCCGATCTTTATGAGGAGCAGCGCGCTGGAGGCGATTTCCGCGTCGATCATCCGGGAAAAGGACTCCGCTGATTTTACCCGCGGCGTGCCGGATACGGCTGGAACGGATGAACTGACTACAACGGTAGGGTTACTTGCAACGGCAGGGCTGGTAGGAACGGCTGTCGCAGGCGCGGCATCTGCCACTGTCTTTGCCCCGGGAAGGCGGCTTTTTTTCGTGAAAAGAACAAAGCAGAGGCTCCCGAGCAGGGAGGAGAGTAGCACGAGGGCATAAAAGAGGTATTGGCCGGAATCCATGCCGAGCATACTGCCGGCCACGAAAAAGATGACGAACATCGGACTGGGGTTGTTAGTAAATCCGGCAAAAAACAAGGCTTTTTCCCGTGAGAGAATCCCGTCTTTGTACAATTCGCCCGCCACCTTCGCGCCGATCGGATAACCGGAGAGGATACCAGCGGCCAACAATAGATACTGGCAGCGCCGCCCCTGCATCGTGCGCCGGATCAGGGAGGTCAGTACCGAGAAGGGGAGCAGGGAGGGAACGAGGACGCCCGCCCACAAAAGAAGTCCGCTCTTACTTCCTTCTGCGGCGGTTTCCGGAAACAGGAGCAAAATGAAAAGAAATAGAAAACAGAGCAGGAGCATGGTGATCCCCCATCGTATTTGTTTTTATAAAAGGTATGAATAAATATGCGCCATTATGCAGACGAATAAGTATAAAGAAATGATTGTCTGGAGGATGTTACCATGAATGATACTTTTACGATCGTTACCGATTCCACCTCAAATCTGCCCCGTCCTTATATCGAGAAATACGGGATTATCGTCCTGCCTCTTACGTATCTCGTAGATGACAGGGAATATCCGGGATACACAGACGAGATTGAGGACAACTTCGGGCAGCTTTACGAACACCTGCGGAATGGGAAACCGATCACGACTTCTATGGTGAATAAGAGCATTGCGTACGAGGTCGCCAAACGGGTTTTGGAGCAGGGGCAGGATCTTTTATACATCGGCTTATCGTCCAAACTGAGCGGCACGTACTACGCGGTCGAGAGCGCGCTGAACACGCTGAAAGGAGAATTTGCGGAACGGAAGATCTACGCCGTTGACAGCTTATGCGTCGCGCTTGGCGAGGGAATGCTCGTCTATGAGGCGGTAAAAGGCAAAAAGCAGGACAAATGCCTGGCAGAGATCTATGACTGGTGCAATCGGTGCCGCTGGAACGTGAACACGGTGTTTACCGTGGATGACCTGAACCATCTGAGGCGCAGCGGGCGCGCGTCGTCCGCGATCGCCGTCGTCGGCACAGTGTTGAAGATCAAGCTCATTCTCCGCATGAACAATGGCGGCGTGCTGAAGCAGGAGACAAAAGTCCGCGGACGGAAAAAGTCGCTGGACGAGATCGTGAAGCGGGTGCTGCAGGGGATCGACCGGGAGCAGATGGTGTTTGTCAGCCACGGGGACTGCCCCGAAGATGCAAAATATGTAGCGGATGGCCTCTACCGTTCGGAAAAGGTGACAAAGGTGATCTTAAATACGCTCGATCCGGTCATCGGCATCCACACCGGCCCGGGTTCCATCGGCATCTTTTATATGGAGTAACGTTTTTTAGGGGTTGAAATTTAAAAGCCGCAGTTGTATAATATGTTCGGGTGAATATTTCAAACAAAAACCAGAAAGAAGGATATATTAATGAAAGTATTGGTAATCAATTGCGGCAGTTCATCCCTGAAATACCAGTTGATCGACTCAGAGACGGAACAGGCTCTTGCCGTAGGCCTGTGTGAGCGGATTGGAATAGATGGAAGACTGAACCATACGCCGGCCGGCGGTGAGAAGGTCGTCATAGAAAAGGACATGCCGAACCACGAAGTTGCGGTGAAAATGGTACTGGAGGAACTGACGGATCCGGAAAACGGGGTGATCGGGGACCTCTCGGAAATCGATGCGATCGGCCACCGCGTCGTGCACGGCGGAGAGAAATTTGCTTCATCCGTTGTGATCACGGACGATGTGATGGCTGCGATCGAGGAATGCAATCCGTTGGCGCCGTTACATAACCCGGCCAATCTGATCGGCATCCGCGCCTGTCAGGCGATCATGCCCGGCGTGCCGAATACCGCTGTTTTTGATACGGCATTTCACCAGACGATGGAGCCGGTCGCCTTTATGTACGGACTCCCTTATGAATGCTATGAAAAGTATAAAGTGCGCCGTTACGGATTTCACGGGACGAGCCACAGTTTCGTATCAGCCCGCGCGATCGAAGTTTTGGGATTGGATCCTGAGGATTCAAAAGTCATCGTTTGCCATCTCGGAAACGGAGCGAGTATCTCTGCCGTGAAAAACGGAAAGTCCGTGGATACCAGTATGGGCCTGACGCCGCTCGAAGGGCTTGTAATGGGAACGCGCAGCGGAGACATCGACCCGGCGATCATCGAATACCTGGCACACAGCATGGGCAAAACGCTGGAGGAAATGATGACACTGTTAAATAAAGAGTCGGGCGTATACGGCCTCTCCGGCGTATCCAGTGATTTCCGCGATCTGGAGGCGGCCGCTGACGATGGAAATGAGAAGGCGCAGATGGCGATGGATGTATTCGGCTACCGCGTCGCCAAATACATCGGAGCGTATACCGCAGCGATGAATGGTGTGGACGCCATCGTGTTTACGGCGGGTCTCGGCGAGAACAATCACGTCATGCGCGAATATATCTGCAGCTATCTCGGCTATCTCGGCGTGGAGATCGACAAAAAGGAAAATGTGGTACGGAGTGTGGAAAAGGTTGTTTCGACGCCGGAAAGCAAGGTGAAAGTCATGGTCGTGCCGACGAATGAAGAACTTGCGATCGCCAGGGAGACGGTGGAACTTGTGAAATAGAAAAAAAACTTGTTGACAAAAGATGTCAGAATTGGTATAATGGCAGAAGTGTTTTGAGTTTTAAGGAGGTGTAATGACATGTCAATCTGTCCTAAGAATAAATCTTCGAAAGCAAGAAGAGACAAACGCAGAGCAAACTGGAAAATGACGGCGCCTACGTTGGTAAAGTGCAGTAAATGCGGGGAGCTGATGGTTCCGCACAGAGTTTGCAAAAGTTGTGGAAGCTATAACAAGAAAGAGATTCTTGCCAGCGCGGAGTAACGGTTGAATTCCGCAAAATCGGAGATACCCCCTTGTAAAAACAAGGGCTGCGAAAAATTTATGGTCTAAACGAGTGAATTTAAGCCATTTTAGGTTCATTCAGGAACATATGGATGCGAATATGGCACAAGAGGTCAATATATCTGTGAAAATAGATATATTGGCCTTTTATGTGTTTAAAAAGATGTTATTCAGTCATTTGAGAAGGCAAAAGAGAATCAGTGGTGGCGGAGGAATATGCGCCAGACGCTGCAGTGCCATCCGAAACAGTTTGAACATGCCGGGCGTGGGATGTGGAAACTGAAACGGAGTGCGGCATAAAAAGTGGGAGAGGTGCTGTCCGGTGCGGGCGTTGCCTCTTCAATCAGTAAAAAGAGAGGCGATGGAAATGTGTAATCTTTCACAGGGAATTGTAGACAGGACTACAATCAATCATATTATAAGTATGATGAAAAAGTTAAAATTATCAGAAGTGGAGTGTATGGATGTTTTGGGTATTCCAGTAGAACATCGGGAACTGTAACATATGATGTTGCAGGACAAGATGGAAGTCAGTCAGGTATAGGTATAATATGTAATTGGCGGGGACTCTTGAGTATTTTGATATTTATATAAAGATATCAGGAGGCAAAAGATGAGACGGGGATATTTGACTAACTATAAAAATATGAAAAGAGTCTACCGATCAGGTTGTGTTTGTTGTATGATAAGTGTTGTGAAGTGTTGTAAAGTGGTGTAAAAAGAATAAAAAAATATGAAATATAATGAGATAGGAGAAGAATATGAAACGCAGAGTATTTAGTTTTTTGTTATTATGTGTCATAGTAACAAGTTTAAGTTGTCAAAATGTTCATGCTTACGAAGCAAAAAAATTTAAGAAAATCACTTCAGGAGTAACGGATATTGCATGTTCAGGTTCTAATATTATATACAAAAAAAGCAATAATGCTTATGTCATAGGTTATGATGGCGATGGCTGTATGGGGTATGACGAAGATAAAATAAAAGAAAAGGTTGTGATGAAACCAAATCGAATTGGAAAAAATGTCAAGAATATTTATGCTTCATTTTATTCAGTTGCTTTTTTAAAAAATAAAGATGCATTTTTTTGCGGGAGTGGTTATCAGGGCGAGTTTTAATCTGTTTCTCTTTCCCGCCAATATGTTATTGTAAATTATAAAGATGGAAGTGCGGATATTGTAGGGGAAGATAGGTGTGGAAAATGTGTAAGGAACAAGAAAGATAGAGAATATCCTTATCTTTATAAAAAGCCCGTTTCTCTAAATTGTTTTGGCTCTGGTGTAAAAAAATATAT
>CAJTTQ010000062.1 GCA_910579145.1 uncultured Eubacterium sp. | reverse complement strand
AGCAAAAAAGGCAGTAAAATCAATGGTTTCAAACGATTGATTTTGAGGATTCTCGTCATGTGTTCCGAGAATCCAGGATGTATCTAAAAATTCCAAAATATGATTCTCATCCATAACGCCCCTCCATACAACATAAAACCATGTATATCAGCCACATATCCTATATGAAACACTTCTACAAAGCAGCTTTATTATAACACTTTCCCTATATTCTGACAATTCATTTTCCCCACCATATGAATTAAAAAGTGGTCAAATGAAAATGTAACTTCTGCTTTAAAAGTTATTTTCTATCCCCGATGAATTATGTTAAAAAATCAGACATTTTACTTGATTTTTGGGCGTGCAGCAGCATGGGCACAAAATAACGATTTTTTGAAAAGTTAAATTCTATCCTTTTCGCTGTATATTCTGAAACTTAGTACCCTCAAAATCAGAAATGATACCACAATCAACAAATGAAAAATTTCCAATCGAAAATTTCTTATCCGCAATTTTTTCAGCTAACTGTCTGCTTTCAATAAATTCATCAGTCACGATTACAAAAAATTGTTTATCCGATTGATTGACAAGATAAAATTCTTTATCTGTATTTTTGATACCGTTAAGAACTTCCGGTAATCCAAATGGTGCATCTGTTAAAAAGCCTATTGCATTATCCATGATTTTCTCTGCTCTGGTGAGTATCTGCTTACCTAAGAGACCATGTATTTCAGCATTTGGATACTTTTCCATTACAACCATATCCTTTTTCCCTGACTTTTTGCTCCATCTCCCCTTAATTTTCCGAGTATAAGCATAATCATCAAGATTGATTTCTTCTCTCATAACAGACAAATCAATATTTTCTCCGCTATCAAGAAGATAATCAATACTGATATCAAGAAGTTTAGAAATCCGTTTGAGATTTTCTATATCGGGCATTCCTTTGTCGGCTTCCCATTTCGTAATTGCCTGCCGTGATACTAAAAGCTTCTCTGCCAACTGCTCTTGTGTAAGTCCTACTCTTTTCCGTGCAGACTTTAATTTTTCCCCTAATGTAATTCCTGTTTCATCATTTTTTGCCATTTTATAATCTTCCGAAAATTAAGTCAGCTTTTTGCTGCCTCCTTAATGATAATCTCCACAGTACTCCATTACAAGAAACGCTCATTTTCATAAAGGCAACGCTCCGTAGCATAACTGTTTTATAGTTTATAAGTTCATCAAACTTTCCTATCTGCACTTCGGGCAGTAAAGTGGAAAATTTTTCAGTTCTGTATCTGCCCGTAGCGGCAATCTTGTCTTATTCCCGCAGACATGACAGTGTACCCATTCTGTTGTCATTCCAAATTTGCCAGACATTCAATAAACTCCTTTGGCTTCTTCATGTGTAAGCCATGACCGCAATCAAAACGGATATATGCCATATCGCTTGCTTTATAGGGTGGATATTTCCCACTTGCCATACCCTCTTTCATTTAGTTTTAATATAATTCGCTGGCAGCTTCCATGACCGCACTCCGTACATCTTCCATATTTTCAAACAAGCTGAAAATCGCCTTAGACGAAAAACCAAGTTTTTCACCTAATCCTCTGGCGGTTACTGCGGTAATTCCTTGTTCTCTTACTAAATCAAGTGCAGCAGCAAGTACTTCTTCTCTCGTAAACATAAATTTTCTTGGCATTATATTCTTCTCCTTAAATAAAGAAACATTCGTAGTGCTGCATCCGTTTCTTTACGGCATTGTCAATCCCTCTGTCTGAATGTTCATAAACATATTACTTTCAGCAGTTGCTTTTCTATAAACTTTCCGAAAAGAAAAACGACAGAGCTTTTACCCTCTGCCGCCATGTTGCCTATGCAAAAATGATTTCCTCGTTCATAATCTCCCTCGCACAAGCCCAGATGTTATTGAGCCGTCCTCTCCATTCTAAGGCGTTTTGTTCCTTTAGCTGTTCTTGCCCTGTGCCCTGTTTCATACCCTCTATGAGCCTTTCAAAGCGTTCCTGCGCCTGCCTGTCAATGTCGGCAAGGTAGGAATTGAGCCTGCCGCTTGTGAGAAGATTGATGTATGCAGCCCTGCGGTGCTGTTTCAGATAGTCCAGATGCCGCTGTCCCCATGTAGCTATCGGCTGTTCCTTCGGCGGGTAAAGCTATACATGGAATTACTTAGTCACCTTGCCTTTCGTATTCGCCGCCCAGTTCCTCAAAAATCGTCTTTGCGTCTGTACCTCCACATTCTTTTTTATCTTGAATGTCCGCAAAATCCGTCCTACATCGGTGGGACAACAGGAAAATCAGACCACATATCCCGACGATTTTTCACAATATTTCTGCAATTTCACATGTATGGCAAGGGAGGAAAAAGCAAGAACACGCTTGAATAATCAACCATTGCTCCTCCTTTATTTAGAACGAATTACTGCCCCTTTATCATCTTCCATCCCTGCCGCCGTTTTTTCTGTTCCTTTACTCATTGACTTTCCAGCTTCCACTCCGGTCAGAACCGACCCTTTCAATTCTGCCATCGGCAATCAGTTTATCTAAAGCCAACTGTACCTTTTTCCTTGAAATATCCAATTCTTCCATCATTGCAGACTGCGTAATATTAGGATTACGGCAGAGTAATTCCCATATTTTTGCTGTTCGTTCTATGATTTCTGTGCTTTTTTCTGTTCCTTTTTCTGTTCCTTTTTCTGTTCCTTTTTTCTGTTCCTTTTTCTGTTCCTTTTTTCTGTTCCTTTCTTCTTCCCCTAAACTGTCCTCATCCAAGGGAGATTCCCATGTTTCCTGCGTAAGCTCCGTGTTCCGAAACATATTTACCCGGAAACAGCCTGCTTTCTCGCTGAGTTCCGGCTCTCTCAATCCTGCGCTCTCACAATTCTCATATAATCTCGGAATACCGCTGCCCCAGCGTTCCACAACCTTCATATAGGCAAGAGCACTCACAATCCCTTTATTTCTCGGTCTGCTGTATCCCTGTTTCATTTCCTCTATCGTAAGGCCGCCGATCAACATTCCCGGAGAAGTGATTTCCAATCGGTCATCATACAAGGCCACCTGCACATTGGCCGTATCCAGATACGAGCGATGGCTGACTGCATTGGCGATCAGCTCTCGAATACTGTCAATCGGAAGTTCATAGACATCCCTACGCAGCAAACCGCCAAACTCAGCACCCATACGGATATTTCTAAGAACAAACTGATATGCTTCATCTATCTGCTCATAGATTGGCCCGCTGTACTCCTTTTTATCCAAAAAAACAGCTCTGGTCGTACCTTTAAATACACCACATTGGATAGAAGTTTCCTGTATATGCTGCGGAGATAACAGCAGAAATCCATTGGTAGGACAAATCTTTCCTTCTCTCTCCAGTAATAACCCCCATGACAACAACTGCCTTTTGGAAACTCGTTTCACACTCTGCTTTTCTTCTGTGGTCAAACATCTGCTGACCGCATACTCATACATGGTATCACACAAATTTTCTATCTCTTCCTCTGTAACGGTTTCGCCTACCGCAGGCATCCTGTCATAACTTTTATTCGCACCTTCAAGCTCCAGCTCTTTTACGATAAATTCATCGGCCACCCGTGTAGAACCAGGTACTCGCACATATACTCCGTTCGGCTTACCTTCTGACTTTAAAAAATACGGTCTGCGTTTGCCCGGATAAACCTGCACGATTATAATGGTTTTACCTTCTATGGTCTGATATTTTATGTCAAAATCGATCATCGGCTCGCAGCTGTCAATAATGGCATTGGAAATACCGTCTGCCACTTCAAAAACCTTCTCCTGTGGTATACCCGTGACGTTCCATGTATTATTTTCCACGCCAAAAATCAGCAGTCCGCCTGCGCAGTTTGCGTAAGCTACCGCTGTTTTAGTATATTTTCTGCTATTTTCCGGAACCAGTTCCTTATATTCTACTTCTTTTGATTCTCCGTTTAAGATTTCTTCTGCCGTCACCCGAAATCCCTCCTTCAACAACTGCGTCCTCCCGGAAATTGCCGTTCTCCTTTCCACCGGCTTTCCCCGTTCCCAAACTTTCACTTTCCTTTTTAATATGTCTGCAAAGCAGCTTTATTATAACACTTTCCCTATGTTCTGACAATTCATTTTCCCCCACCATATGGATAAAAAATCCTCCCAGAATATTTTTCCCCATTTCTGCTCAAAATGAAACTAAAACAAATGTTATCCTGTTATTTCGCCAATGAGGAGGAGACAATGAAAATACAAAATCCTGCGAAAAACTTTATCAAATGCGGCGTGTACGGATGGGGGTTCGAATGCCTGTGGACGGGACTCCACTCCATCGTTTCCCGCGAAAATAAAAAACTGACATGCCGGACATCCATGTGGATGTTTCCGATCTATGGCATGGCCTCTCTCATACAGCCGATCCACAAACTCCTGAAAAACACAAATGTCCTGTTCCGGGGCGCCGTCTACACGACATGTATTTTCGCCACCGAATACGGAACCGGAAAGATCCTGAAAAAAAATCACTGCTGTCCGTGGGACTACAGTGATGCCAAACACAATATAAAAGGACTTGTCCGGCTGGACTACGCCCCTCTTTGGTTCCTTGTGGGGCTGTTTTATGAAAAGGTACTGAACCCGGCGGCAAAATCATCCTGAAAAAGTGCGCCGTTTTACCGGAGCCGTATATCCAGTTCGGGCGGCTTGATACTGATCCGCGAATTTTCCGGCACCGATTCGGTAATAAATGTATTTCCGCCGATAACCGAATTTTTCCCGATGACTGTCTGCCCACCGAGGATCGTCGCGCCCGCATAGATCGTCACGTTGTCCTCGATCGTCGGATGCCGTTTTACGCCTGAGAGTTTCTGGCCGCCCCGTGTGGACAGACCGCCGAGCGTCACGCCCTGATACAGCTTGACATTGTCACCGATCACCGTCGTCTCACCGATGACGATACCCGTGCCGTGGTCGATAAAAAAACTCTCCCCGATGACCGCGCCGGAGTTAATATCAATCCCCGTTTTCGCATGAGCGTACTCGGTCATGATCCTCGGAATAAACGGCACATTCCGTATGTAAAATTCGTGCGCGATCCGGTAGACAAATATGGCAAACAGGCCCGGATACGAGAAAATGATCTCCTCCTTACTCTTTGCCGCCGGGTCGCCGTCAAATCCGGCCTGCACATCCTTCAATAAAAGTTTTTGGATGCGGGGAAGCTGTTCAAGAAAACCGCTGCATATGTACTCCGCCTTTTTGCAGTTCCTCTCATCCGGCATTCCCTCGAGCGACTGGGCCCGCAGGTCGCCCTCTTCCTCCTGATAGGCGAACGCGTCCGCGATCTGCTCACAGAGCATGTTATAAATCGACAGAAACCGGCTCCCCACAAAATATCTGGGCAGGCCCCTCGTCGCGTCCTGCTCGCCAAAATATCCCGGAAACATAACGAGCCGCAATTCTCTCAGTGCATCAATGATGATCTTCCTCTCCGGCATATTTTTTCCCGCCTTCGTAGAAAAAAGAGGTTCGTTCATATAATTTTCCGAAATCTCTTCCACCGCGCGTTCGATCGTGTTCTTTGTCTCCTGATCCATAATTACACTCAACCCCATTTCTGAGCGACTTGTCACGAAAAGGCGATCACCATTCACTGTCTGCTCTCGCTCTGAAACAAACAGCAAGCCATCTTATAACGGAATTTCCCTGATAAAATAATCAATATACTCCCAGATCTCATCCTTCCCCTCTTTACTCACCGCCGAAAACGGCACGACCGGAGTTCCCTCCATAAGCTGAAGCTTTTTTTCGATCCGGGAAATATGTTTCGCTCTGGCATTTTTACTGATCTTATCCGCCTTTGTCGCGATAATGAGAGGGTTAAATCCCTGCTCCAAAAGCATGCGGTACATATCTACATCTTTTTCCGATGGCTCATGCCGGATATCGATCAGCAGAAATACGACGCGGAGCGCCTGCGATGTCCTCAGATATTTCTCGATCATCTTCATCCACTTCGCCGCGGTCTCCTTCGACACTTTCGCATACCCGTACCCGGGCAGATCCACCATATAAAACACGTCATTGACGTTATAATAATTGATCGTCTGCGTTTTGCCCGGCTGGGAAGAGATCCGGGCAAAGCTTTTCCGGTTCATCAGGGAATTGATCAAAGAGGATTTTCCCACATTCGACCGCCCCCAAAAAGCCATCTCGATCTTATCATTCTGCGGCAGCCTGCTCGTGATGCCGCAGACGGTTTCCAGTTCCAGTGAATGAATAACCATCTTATCCTCGTTTCTTCAACTTCGTTGCGCCAGCGCTTCCTTCAAAACCTGTTTCATATCCTTGGCAAATACGACCTCCATGCCTTCTGTGATCTCATCTTCAAGTTCTTCCACATCCGGCTCATTTTCGGCCGGCACGACCACCTTCTCCACACCGGCCAGCCTCGCCGCCAAAAGCTTTTCCTTCAACCCGCCGATCGGCAGGACGCGGCCCCGCAGCGTGACCTCGCCCGTCATCGCCACCTTCGCGTTTACCTTCCGTTTCTCGACCGCCGAAAAGATCGCCGTTGACATCGTGATACCGGCAGACGGCCCGTCTTTCGGCACCGCGCCTTCGGGCACATGGACATGGATATCATGTTCTTTGAAATAGTCATTTCCTTTTTTGGAAACCGAACGCACATAGCTGAGGGCGATCCGCGCCGACTCCTGCATGACGTCGCCGAGCTGTCCGGTCAGGATCAGTTTTCCCTCGCCCGGCATGATATTGACCTCGATCTCCAGCGTATCGCCGCCCACCTGCGTCCACGCCAGTCCCCGGACAATGCCGACTTCATCTGCCTTCTCCGCCTTTTTGCCCAAATACTTCCGCTTCCCGAGGTACTGTTTCAGGTTCTTTCCGGAAACCCGCACTTTACTCTCTTCATTTTCTACGACCTTCCTCGCCGTCTTGCGGCAGATCTTCCCGATCTGGCGCTCCAGTTCGCGCACGCCGGCTTCCCTCGTATAATAGTGGATGATGTCCGTCAGCGCCTTGTCATTGATGGAGAGCTGTGCCTTTTTCAGACCGTTTTTCTCCATCTGTTTCGGGATCAGGTACTGCTTCCCGATATGAAATTTCTCATTTTCAGTATATCCGGCGATCTCGATCAATTCCATGCGGTCTAAGAGCGGCCGCGGAAGCGTATCGACCGTATTGGCCGTACAGAGGAACAGGACCTCGGAAAGATCCACCGGCAGATCCACATAGTGATCCGCAAAGTTTTTATTTTGTTCTGGATCGAGCACTTCTAATAATGCCGAAGCCGTATCTCCCTTATAATCACTGCTCACTTTGTCAATCTCATCCAAAAGCATGAGCGGGTTTTTCACGCCGGCCTTTTTCAGTCCGTCGATGATCCGCCCCGGCATCGCTCCGATATACGTTCTCCGGTGCCCGCGGATCTCCGCCTCGTCGCGTACGCCGCCGAGACAGATGCGCACATACTCTTTATTCAGCGACCGAGCGACCGAGCGCGCAATTGATGTTTTTCCCGTACCTGGCGGCCCCACGAGACAGACGATCGGCGCATCGCCTTTCCCGGTCAGGCTGCGCACGGCCAGAAACTCCAAAATACGCTCCTTCACCTTATCGAGTCCGTAGTGGTCTTCATTCAGGATCCGCTCGGCCTTCGCCAGATCAAGCTGCGACTCATCCATTTTATCCCACGGGAGGGAGAGCAGCGTTTCGATATA
This sequence comes from uncultured Eubacterium sp., assembly GCA_910579145.1. GTDB lineage: Bacteria > Bacillota > Clostridia > Lachnospirales > Lachnospiraceae > Eubacterium_F. Next base: position 7,239 of record CAJTTQ010000062.1, on the reverse strand, counting down.
ATCCCTGGACACCGCGCTTTCCGACGAACTCGACGGCATCGCCTCCAACCGCTTCATCTCCTCCTCGATCTTTTCCTTTACTTCGTCCGAACACACGAGCCTCTCCAGCCGTTCCCTGTATTTCTCCTCATAACCCGAAGGCCCCTCCCCGAGCTCATCCTTGATGACTTTCATCTGCTCGCGGAGAAAATATTCCTTTTGATTTTTGTCCACCTCGGTTTTTACCTTCGTCCGGTAATCCGCCCTCAATCTAAGTATATCGAGTTCCTCCGAAAGATATTCCGAGACGAGGAAAAAACGTTCAGAAGCCGGAAAACATTCGAGGATGTCCTGCCGTTTTTCCAAATCCATCGGCGTGTGCATGGCAATAAGATCCAGCAGGGTATCCAGGCTCGTTTCCCTTTGGATCTTATCATAGGCGCTCCGCCCGACACCCGGATTCAACTCGAGATACTGCGTGTATAAATCCTTGATATCGCGGCACATCGCCTCTTTTTCAATTTCTCCCTCCGGTTCTGGATGATCATTCCGGTTGCGGAGAACGATCTCTCCCATCAAAAATGGCTCATTCTGGATCAGGGCAGCCATCGTCCCCCGCTCCAGCGTAGAGACTAAAATACGCACCACATGGTTTTCAAGCTTGATGACCTGCCTGATCTTCGCGGCGACACCGATCGCGCGAAGGTCAGAATAAATGGGAAGTTCCACCCTGTCATCCTTCTGGCTCGTAATAAACACCATGCTGTCGTTCTCCATCGCCTCCTCGATGGCGAGCTTCGTTATCTCGCGTTTCACATCCAAATGAACCAGCATTCCCGGTAAAATTGCCATTCCCTTCAGGGCAATCACTGGCAAAGTCTTCATCTGTTCATCCATGACTGCTTCCCTCTCTTTTCAGGCACTCTCTTCTTTTTTCCCGAGCCGCACGACCTGATTGTTTACTCCGATCAGCTCCGGCTGTCCCGTTTTGTCCACGGCCTCTTTCGTAATGCGGCACTCGATCACGTCCTCTCTGGACGGCAGTTCAAACATATAATCCATCATACAATTTTCAATGATCGCGCGAAGCCCTCTGGCTCCGGTCTTTCTCGCGATCGACTGCCTTGCGATCTCGCGGACGGCTTCCTCATCAAACGTGAGGCGGATCCCGTCGAGTTCCAGCAATTTCTGGTACTGTTTGGTGATCGCGTTACGCGGTTTGACCAAAATCTCTTTCAGCGCTTCCTCGTCCAAAAGATCGAGGCTTACCGTCACCGGCACACGTCCTACGAGCTCTGGGATGATGCCGAATTTTACGAGATCCTGCGGCAGCACCTGACGGAACAGCTCTCCGATATTGGCATCCACCTTATCTGACACTTCCGAATTGAACCCGATCGATTTTTTGTCAATACGCCTGCTGATGATCTTATCGAGGCCGTCAAACGCCCCTCCGCATATGAATAATATATTCGTCGTATCAATATGGAAAAATTCCTGCTGCGGGTGCTTGCGCCCTCCCTGCGGCGGAACACTTGCTTCCGTTCCCTCCAGGATCTTGAGCAGTCCCTGCTGGACGCCCTCCCCGGATACATCTCTCGTGATGGAAGCATTCTCCGATTTCTTTGTGATCTTATCGATTTCGTCAATGTAAATGATCCCGTGTTCGGCGCGCGCGATGTCATAATCCGCCGCCTGGATGATCTTGAGCAGGATATTTTCCACATCCTCCCCGACATACCCGGCTTCTGTCAGCGTCGTGGCGTCGGCGATGGCAAATGGCACATTCAGCACTTTGGCAAGCGTTTGGGCAAGATACGTCTTCCCGGAACCAGTCGGCCCGATCATCAAAATATTACTCTTTTGTATCTCCACATCGAGCTCACGCCCGGAGATCACCCGTTTATAGTGGTTGTACACAGCGACGGAGAGGGCCTTTTTCGCCTCTTCCTGCCCGATGACGTACTCATCGAGAAACGCTTTTATTTCCATCGGTTTGAGAAGATTGATCTCGACTTCTTCCACATCCCCGCCATCCTCGTCGTCGTACATCTTCTGGTACTCCTCGGCCAGAAGCTCTTCGCACAGTTCCGTACACTCATCACATATATAGACACCCGTCGGGCCCGCGATCAGCCTGTGTACCTGCTTATCGGTCCTTCCGCAGAAGGAACAGCGGCACGGCGGATTCTGGTTGTCATTATTTCTTGTCATTTTCAGCCTCGCTTCTTGTTTCATCATGATTTACAATGATCTGATCGACCAAACCGTACTCGAGTGCCTCCTGCGCCGACATGAAATTATCCCTCTCGGTATCTTCGGCGATCTGTTCCACACTCTGACCCGTATTGGCCGCTAAAATTTCATTCAGCTTTTTCTTTGTCTTCAGTATATTTTCTGCCACGATCTGGATCTCCGTCGCCTGTCCCTTTGCCCCGCCGGACGGCTGGTGGATCATGATCTCCGAATTTGGCAGGGCAAACCGTTTGCCCTTCGCGCCGCTCGAGAGCAGAAACGCCCCCATACTCGCCGCCAGACCCATACAGATCGTGGAGATATCACATTTTACATAATTCATCGTATCGTAAATCGCCATGCCCGCTGTCACGGAGCCGCCCGGACTGTTTATATAGAGATTGATGTCTTTGCCCGGATCCTCGGACTCCAAAAACAGCATCTGCGCCACGACGAGGCTAGCCGTCGTATCGTTTACTTCATCCCCCAGGAAGATGATACGGTCCCGGAGTAATCGTGAATAAATGTCATACGAACGCTCGCCGCCCCGGCTCGTCTGCTCGATGACGTAAGGAATCAATGCCATAATGTCCTCCCTTTCTGTGCTATGCCTATGCTTATTCTTCCTCTTTTTCTTCTGCGGCCGCTTCAACTTCTACGGACTCTTTTACGAGGAACTCTGCCGCTTTCTCCACCATAACGTCTTCAGCGACCTGCTTTTTGTCCTCTTCTCCCATACTTTCCTTTAATTTTTCCACATCCATGTGATACATTTCTGCCATCTTCTTCAGCTGTTCGTCTATGTCTTCCTCTGTCGCTGTTATATTTTCCGCCTTGGCAACTGCTTCTAACACGAGGCGAGACTTGATGCGCTTCTCTGCTTCCGGCCGCATCTGATCCATCAGCATCTGCGGCTGCATACCTGTCATCTGCATATACTGGTCGATCGAGAGTCCCTGCTGTCCGAGGCGTGACGCAAACTCGTTGATCATCTGCGATACCTGCTCTTCCACCATCGGTCCCGGCATCTCAACTTCTGCCAGTTCCATCACTTTTTCGAGCGCCTGGTCTTCCTTTTCCGCGTTGACCTGAGCCTTTCTCCGGTCGGTCAGCATCTTTTTCACACTCGCCTTATATTCCTTCATCGTCTCAAACTCGGAGACCTCGCTGGCAAATTCATCATCGGCTTCTGGAAGCTCCTTCACTTTGACTTCCTTGATGACAACCTTGAACGTAACGGGTTTTCCTTTCAGTTCCTCGGAATGGTACTCTTCAGGGAATGTCACATTCACATCGACTTCGTCACCCGGTTTCTTTCCGATCAACTGATCCTCAAACGTATCAATGAACGTATGGCTTCCGATCGTCAGGGAATAATCTTCTCCCTTTCCGCCCTCAAACGGCACGCCGTCCAAAAATCCTTCATAATCGATCACAGCAATGTCATTCATCTCGATCTCCCGATCATCCACTGTCATAATACGGGAATTCTGCTCACGGACGCGGTCAATCTCCGCATTGACATCGGCTGCCAGTATTTTCACTTCCTGCTTGTCAACCTCGATCCCTTTGTACTGGCCGAGTTTTGCCTCTGGTTTCACGGCAACGGTAGCTGTAAATACAAATGGCTTGCCGCTCTCGATCTCCACAATGTCGATTTCCGGTCTGGATACGATATCAAGCCCGCATTCTTTCGCGGCCTCGCGGTACGCCTCAGGAACGGCGATCTCTGCCGCGTCCTCATAAAATATATTCGAGCCATACTGTTTTTCAATCAGCTTACGCGGAGCTTTCCCTTTGCGGAATCCCGGAAGACTGATGCGGTTTTTGTTCTTATTGTAAGCCTTTACGACGGCCGCTTCAAAAACATCCGCACTTACCTCTATCGTGATCTTTGCCATACTGTGTTCCAAATTTTCTACTTCGTAACTCATTTTTTAATCCTCCAACATATATTTTTTTAGCATTCCCTGTTTTTTATGTTTCAAACAACGAATTCCTCTGAGTTTTCACAACCTTTACCAGATCCGGTAATTTCCGCTCAATGCCAAAAGCGCGAACAGATACAGGCAGTTGTCGTAATATCTTCTCTCACCGGTGCGCAGCGGCGTATTCCAGAAACGCTCCACACACTCTTTCGCGTACGGGCCGTCCGCGGCCAAAGATGCCTGCGCGTTCGTGGCAATGATCGCCACCGGATGGAGCGCCGGCTGGTCAAGAACCGTTCCGTCGATCTCGTACGTCATGAAATCCTCGTCCCGGTGCGTCTCCATGAAGAATTTCTGTACTTTATTATTATTCTCCTTGTGCCAGTCATCGGGCGCGAACCACTCATAGTCGAGGCCGATGTTCGCGATCACGCGGTACGAATCACTATAATACCAGTCATGCCTTCCGCCGAACACATCCTGTTCTTCCGGATACGGCTTCCCGTCATAGTAAGCGTATTCCGCCGCCAACCCCGTCTCCGGGTGGCATGCCTTCTTCAGATAGTCCCGGCTCGCCTGCGCCGCCTTTTTCCAAAAGTCCCTGTCCTCCTCGTTGGCCCATTCCGCGAACAGCTCATAAAAATGTGGGCAGTGGTACGACGGGTCACTGAACTTGCGGCTCGGGATAAACCGGATCAGATAATTTTCCGGCTCCATGATCGGATCGCCAGGTTCCTTTTCCCCGTTGTGGATACAGGCGCTCAGTATGTTTTTCGCCTCCTGGGAATAATTGAAGATCCCTTCGCCATCACCCCAGCGGTGGGACGCGAAAAACAGCGCCATCGCAAAAAATTCCTCGCCGTCCGGCGCCGGCCCCCTGTCATTTTTCGTTCCATTTGTCTGGCACGACCAGGCAAAGTATCCTTTGTTGTATCCTTCTTCCATGTACATATAGGTTCTCGCCCATTTCCATACACGGTCAAACTCATTTTTCATATCCATCTGCACACACATCATCATGGCATAGGACATACCTTCCGTTCTCGCGTCAAAATTGCCCGTATCCTCAAAATACCCCATATCGTCTCCGGCCTCAAAGTAAAACTTCTCACCTTCGGCTCCATAAAATACCGTGTGGAACGCGTCTTTCAATTTTGCGTCGATTTCTTCCTGTGAGTGCCCGCACTCCGCAAACACATTTCGATACTGTTTTGTGTAATAAGCACCTTTCATCTCGTTCATCCTTTCATGTCATGCCTCTTTTACATGTCCCTTTGCCCGCAAGACGTCAGCGATCTTTCTCACCTGTTCCCGGCAAATGGCATCTGTTTTTGCTTCTACCATGATCCATGTCATGCTTCTTTTACATGTCCCTTCGCCCGCAAAACGCCGGCGATCTTTCTCACCTGTTCCCGGCAAATGGCATCTGTTTTCGCTTCTACCATGATCCGTATGAGTGGTTCGGTTCCGCTCTCCCGCAAAAGCAGCCTTCCGTCATCTCCCAGCGCGTCTTCCACTTCTTTTGCGGCAGCCTTCACATCCTCATCTTCTCTGGCTGCCACTTTGTCTATAACCTTCACATTTTCCAACAGCTGCGGATAGATCGTCAGATCCTCTGTCAGTTCGGACAACTTCTTATTTTCATGCAGCATAGCCTCCATGATCATAAGGGAAGTCAGGACTCCGTCTCCCGTCACCGCGTGTTCGCGGAAAATGATATGCCCGGACTGCTCGCCGCCTAACACATAACCGTTCTCCATCATATCGGCACAGACGTATTTATCACCCACGTCGGTCTGCCGGTATTTGATCCCTGCCCGGTCGAACGCCTTATACAGTCCCATATTTGACATGACGGTCGTAACTACCGTATCATCCTTTAATTTTCCCTGCCCCTTCAAATACGTTCCGCAGAGATACATGATATGATCCCCGCTCACGACTTCCCCGCGTTCATCTACGGCCAGACACCGGTCGGCGTCGCCGTCATAAGCAAAACCAGCGTCCGCCCCCGTCTCCCTGACAAACTCCTGGAGACGGTCAATATGCGTCGAACCACAATGCCTGTTGATGTTCATGCCATCCGGCTTATCGTTTATCGTATGTATCTCTGCGCCCAACCGCTCAAAGATCACACCCGCGATCCTCGTCGCGGATCCATTCGATACGTCAAGGGCAATGACTTTTCCCTCGAATGAATGCCTGACAAGGTTTACTAAGTAATCGCGATAAACCTCTTTTCCCTCGGTGTAGTCGTAACATCTTCCCAAATGTTCTCCGGTTGCATAGGGAAGTTCTGCAATCCGCCCATCTATATAATCTTCGATCTGTTCCTCAATTTCTTCCTCCAGCTTGTGCCCCTGTCCGTTTATGACTTTTATGCCATTGTCAGTATACGGATTGTGGCTCGCCGTGATCATGATGCCAAAATCAAAGTTCTCCTTCCGGATCAGATAGGAAATACTCGGCGTCGTCGTTACATGGATCTCATACACATCCGCGCCGCTGGCCGTGAGTCCTGCCGCCAGTGCCGTCTCATACATGTAACCGGAAAGCCTGGTGTCCTTCCCGACGAGCACCCTCACCCGATGTTTTCCGTCCTGAAAATAATGGCCCAAAAAACGCCCGATCTTAAACGCATGATCCGCCGTCAGCGTAACATTTGCTTCCCCGCGAAAGCCATCTGTACCAAAATACTTCATGACAATCCCCTTTCAAATTGATGATATGTCTAATATATACTATCATAAGAGGGAAATTTATTCAAGGAAAAAGTTTATTGATAATAGTTATCAATATAATGAACCCATTCTTCATAGATTTCTTTTTTAGATTTATTAAAACATTCTTCATAATTTTTTGTACTGATGAGTTTTAACACCCGGTCCCAGCCATAGGTATGATCCAAATATTCAATATATGTATGTGAAAAAGTATAACCTCCACAGTTTGAGAAGGTAAGCGGATTATTTGAAGTTGTATCTTTGTATGCTGGTATAGCAACATATTCTAAGTACTCCTATCTCAAAATTTGAAATTTGTCAATACATCTCTCCGATATATTTTTGAAATTTATCTCAATACCTTTGCAGGTATC
>CAJTTQ010000061.1 GCA_910579145.1 uncultured Eubacterium sp. | reverse complement strand
AAGAATATTTCTTTATATCAGAACATTTAAAAATGTGAAAAAAACATGAATTGTTAGCACTCACTATTGACGAGTGCTAACAATTGTGATATACCATACTTGTAAACAATAAAACAGAACAAAAATTGATTGGAGGAATGACTTATGTTAATGCCAAGTATTTTCGGAGAGAATATGTTTGATGATTTTTTTGATGGATTCTTTCGTCCTGCGAAAGCAACAGGCAGGTACAACATTCCATCAAACGACGTGATGCGGACAGATGTAAAAGAACTGGATCAGCACTATGAGTTGGAGATCAATCTTCCGGGGTATAAAAAGGAGGATGTTCAGGCCGAACTGAAAGACGGTTATCTGACGATCACCGCATCGACCAATTTAAACACGGAGGAAAAGGATGAAAATGGTAAATATATCCGCCGTGAGCGATATGTCGGGTCGTGCAGCAGAAACTTTTACGTTGGTGAACAGGTGACAGAACAGGATGTCCAGGCGAAGTTCGAAAACGGGATCCTCAAACTTACTGTTCCGAAAAAGGAAGCGGCTCCTCAGATCGAGGACAAAAAATATATCGAGATCAGCTGATGATATGTGGAACGGGGTTGTCGGTTAATACCGGTATTTAACTCTCCAAACCAGAAACAAGAATATCCCGTGGGACTCTATACTTTACAGCGCGAGATTTTCCACGGGATATTCTTATTTATTTAGGATTTCATGCCTGTCATACCCAAAAAAGGACACCTTCCAGATGTCCTTTTTAACACTTCTCTCTCAAGCTTTCATCCATGCTGCGCCTATAACAAACGAAGCAATTCCAAATACCAGTCGCCTCTTATGCTTTCATAGGGAATCCGTACCATTTTATCCTCGGAACCGCTTTCATAGATACAAGTTTCCGCCGCGCCGGCTAAACCCGGAAGTTTATAAAATCCGCCAAAAACAATCCATATTTCCCCATCCGCGTCGTTTTCTCCCAGAAACTTTTCAAAGGCTTCTCTATCAACATAAACATATCTGTCATCATACGAGATCATCTGCGCCAGTTTTCCGGTATCACTAGAAACGATTTCAGGTTCACCATCAGAAATTCCAATCATAATATCCCGGCTTTCATTGCATCGGGCATAGGAACGTGTTTGTACCGTCAGAAACAGCGCTGCGATCATCAGGGCGGCTGCGGCTGCCAAACCTGCGAACGCCTTTTTCCGGTACGGGCGGAAACCGGCAATTTCACTCATCCGCCTTTTCATGTCCGCAAATTCCCTTTCCCCCGCGTAAGTGACGGCGGGCGGCGTGCCATTCGACTCAGAACGCAGCAGATTCAAGGTTTTGAGCAGCACCAGGCCATATTCATGCGCCGTCGTCCCAGTCCTCTGTATGCACACTCTGTCACAGATATCCTCCATATCCGCCCGGAACTGTTTCTGGAAGATCGTCAGTAATGGGTTCACCCATAAGAGGCACCGCAAGATGTCCCACAGAAATCCAAACCACAAATGCCCCAACCGGATATGCGTCCGCTCATGCTGCACAACAGACATTAACTCATCCCTGCCGTACCCCTCCCATATCACTCTTGGAATGACAATCTCCGGTTTTAGAAGCCCGGTTGTAAACGGCGTGACATTCATGTCCGTCACCCTGACCCGAATACCATCCAGAGAGGACTTTTCCATCCCGGCCACTGATTTCCGAAGGCGCAGTCCCTTCCCGAACAGATAGGCGGCAGAAACCAAAATACCCGCCATATAAATACGGTCAATCCAAAGGCAGGTCATCGTTGCGCGCGTTACCCACCATGTTATCCTCAGCACAGCTTCATTTTCATAAAACAGCTTTAACTTTCCAAGAAACGGGATGAGCAGAAACGAGGACCAAAGCAGCCCCCTTATGAATGTCCGCCTTGAAAAAGGCATCTTCCGGAGCAGCATCACAAGTCCGAGCAGCAAATAGGAAAAGGCCGCGCACCGCACAAGCTGGGTAGTATAATATACCGCGCAAAAGTCCATGAGGCTGCCAAGCCGCGACCAGTCAATCATAGCGGCCACCCTCTTTATCCCGGAACTTTGTGCCACGGTCCCTAAATTTTTCCAGAATTTCCTCCCGTTCCATGATCTGCCATTCACTCGGTGTAATCTCTTCCTTTGCCATGCCGCTTCCTTCCTTTCGATATATATTGCCAATTTATATATCGGTCAATTATCGTCAATCATATAGCAAAAGGGTAGCCGCATTAACATCCTCTATCAGAATATCATACACTTTTTCAATCATGTTCGGCTTCTCATCAGATTCAATATATCCGACGGCCGTTTGACCAGATAGTCCGCGCCCGCGCACCTCAACTCCTCCTCACCCCCATACCCGTACAATACCCCGGCACTGTCTATTCCATTTACTTTCGCGCCGTAAATATCCTGCTCCCTGTCACCCACCATCAGTATTTCCGACCTGCCCCCGGCCCCTTCCCCAACCGCGTCAAGCGCAGAGGCAATTACATCTTCTTTTCTACTCCTGCTGCCGTCCATCGTCGCCGCGCCGATCAGATCAAAATACGGATACAATGCAAAATGTTTCAAGATCCGCACGGCAAACGGTTCCGGTTTCGATGTGGCAAGCACAAGTTTCTTTCCCCCGCTTTTCAGCGACTCTAAAACGTCCGGAATGTCGGGATACAATTCATTTTCAAATATCCCTTTTTCACTGAAATACTTCCGGTAATATGCGATTGCTTCTTCCGCCTGCTCCTTGGAAAAGCCGCAGTAATCCATATACGATTCGAGTAACGGCGGGCCGATGAACCGATACAGCTCTTCCCTTTCTTTGACCTCCCGTCCCATTTTCTTTAACGAATACATGACGGAATTTGTTATCCCGATCCCTGGGTCCGTCAACGTGCCGTCCAGGTCAAAAAAATAGTATTGATACATGATCATATTTCCTCTCATCCAAAACCGAAACTTCATTTACCGCATCTTGATACAAAACGCAAAATAGCCGATGCCCGTATCAAACAGCAGGCTGTAACGGGGATACTCGGACAGAAAATCCTGTTCCAGCTGTTCTTTCGTCAGCATGTGGTCTTTCTCAAATTCATACTGCTCCAGCATCTTAAAATATCCTCTCATATGCACCATCATCTGCTGTGAAATCTGCCTCACCGCATCGAGCACCATTTTATCGACTTTTTTAAATTCAATGTCCAGCATTTGTCCAACTGTTCTCAGCGCAAGACGCTCTTCCATCACGAGAAAGACATGAAGCCGTTTTCCCTCTTTCGACCGATAGGAAATCCGGTCATAAATACATTTACCAAAATCTTCCCCTGCGTATTGTAAGCTGACCGTCCGGGTTTGAAGCTTAAATACTTCCAGGATGATCTGGGAAACCACTTTTTCCATAGCGGCAGTCACATTTTTCGGCTGTACCGAATCCCACCGTTTCGGAACCTTCCCGGTAATGGCGCGGTCCTCGATGAGAACATGCCCTGTCAGCCATCCAAGACTGATGCCTATGAAATGCTGGATCGATTCGCTGGAATAATCATTTTCCTCCAAATCCTTTTCCAATGCAGGGATCGTTTTATCCCGCATCACATCATGCAGGCGCTTGTGCATTTCATACCCGTCATAGTGGATGGATCGCATATACTCCTCTTCTTCCGCAAAGTGCTTCAACGCATAGCTTTTAAAAAACTTGATCGCCTCCGCACTCGCCCATTTTCTTTTTTTCTCATCTTCACTAAGCACCATTAATTTGTAAACAATTGAAAAAAGTCTCCGGTGTGCCTTATCAACCTTTTCTACACCAATATTAAATCGTTCATTCCATACTAGCTCTTTTGCCATCTTTATCCTCCATCTGTGCATGTCATTTGCACATTACACAAATTCTCCTAATTGTAGCTTTATTTACTATATTATATGCCCTTCATCAAAAATTGTCCAGTGACAGGCATGGAAAAAAAGAGGATCGTGGATACCCCGTCACAAAAAAAACGGACGCGCAGGTATGACATCCTGCTTCTGCGCCCGTTTTTTACGTCATCATCTTCCGGCCGATCCCACACGTACGAAAAAATCAGAAGTCAACCTCTGTACCATAAAATGTACACTTAAACAGTTCCGCCATCTGATCCGGTGTGATCGTTCTCGGATTCGAACCCGTACAGGCATCTCCCACCGCATTTTCCGCGATCGCGTCCAGTTTTTCCAAAAACTCATCCTCTTTTACGCCAAATTCCTGGATCGTCTTCGGGATGTTCATCGCGCGGTTAAACTGCTCGATCTTATCGATCAGCGCATTGACCTGCGCCTTTTCCGACGTCCCGCCAAGCCCTACTCTTCTTGCTATATCCGCATAACGCCGCATCGCTTCCGGCTCATGGGCGTTGTATTTGATCACATAGGGGAGATAGATCGCGTTTGCGCATCCATGTGGAATATGGCCCGTCGAGAACGCAGCTCCCGTTTTGTGCGCCATCGAGTGGACGATGCCGAGAAGCGCATTGGAAAATGCCTGGCCTGCCAGACACTGGGCATAGTGCATCTGCTCGCGCGCGTCCATATCCTTCTGATAGGACTGCGGCAGATAATCAAATACCATCTCGATCGCCTTGATCGCCAGCGGGTCGGTAAACGGGCTGTTCAGCGTTGATACATATGCCTCGATCGCATGCGTGAGCGCGTCCATACCCGTGTAGGCTACCTGTTTTTCCGGAAGGCTCTCTACAAGTGCCGGGTCTACGATCGCGACGTCCGGCGTGATCTCAAAATCTGCCAGCGGATACTTGATGCCTTTTGCGTAATCCGTGATCACCGAAAATGCTGTTACTTCCGTCGCCGTGCCGGAAGTAGAAGGAATCGCGCAAAACCGCGCTTTCGTCCTGAGTTTCGGGAAATTGAACGGGGTGCACAGATCTTCAAATGTCGTGTCTGGATACTCGTAAAATGCCCACATCGCCTTTGCCGCGTCGATCGGTGAACCGCCGCCGATCGATACGATCCAGTCCGGCTGGAACTCCTTCATCGCTTCCGCGCCCTTCATCACCGTCTCAACCGAAGGATCCGGCTCAACACCTTCAAAAAACCGGACTTCCATGCCCGCCTCTTTTAAGTACTTCTCCACCTGGTCGAGGAACCCGCCCCTGCGCATCGAACTTCCGCCCGATACGACGATCGCCTTCGTCCCCGAAAGGTTTTTCAGATTCTCCAGTGCGTCTTTTCCATAGTACAGGTCTCTAGGTAGTGTAAATCTTCCCATTTTACCAATCCTCCTTAAACATGCAATATTTTGCCTCATTGCTATTAGCATATCACATCTGCATACAGAAGACAATACGAATATGCCAAAACATTCCACGGCATTTCCTCCCGCATTTCGGAGCATATATATTGTTTTCCCGCAGAGAAAATGGTAAAATAATATTTTTCAGGAGGTGACCATATGATCCACATAGCCATCTGCGACGACGAACCCTGTATGTCGGATGCACTCCGGCAAATGGTGTCAGCGTTTTTTTGCGGAAAGAATATAGATACCATGATCACACAGTATACGAGCGGTGAACAATTGCTTCGCAGCCAGAAAAAAATTGATATCCTGTTCCTGGATATCCAGATGGGGGGCGTAAGCGGAATGGAGACCGCAAAAAAACTGCGCCGGCGTAAATTTAAAGGATTCCTCATATTCATAACCGTTCTTAGGGAAATGGTATTTGATGCTTTTGAGGTGCAGGCATTTGATTATCTCGTAAAACCTATCGACGAAACACGCTTTGAACACATGATGGGGCGGCTTTTGTCCTCCTTACAGGATGCCGGCGGCGCGGGCCTTCTCATCCAGAAAGGATATGAGAGCAGCATCATCCCCTTTGAGGATATTGTATTTTGTGAGATCATAGACAGGAAAGTGTACGTGCATCTCGTATCGTCTGAAATCATCGATTTTTATGACCGGATCGATCATCTGGAGACGAAACTGGACGACAGCTTTTTCCGCTGCCACAGAAGTTTCCTCATCCATCTAAAGTATTTGAAAAGCTATAAAAACGGAACCGCCTATATGGAAAACGGAAAAGAAATACCCGTATCACGGCTGCGGAGCAAGGAATTTTCCAGCGTGATCCTGCGGTACATGAAACGACAGTGACAAAGGAGGCTGTGACATGGACAAATTCCTGGATTTCTTCAACATATATTTCATCGGGACAGCCCAGATCCTGACGGGCTTCTATTTCCTTTGCCAATTTCTGAACAAGAAACTAACCTGTTTCTACTATGTTCTATTTACGATATGCTCGTTTCCTGTCATCCAATGGATCTCTGGCAGGACTGCTGAACTGCTCGTCTATTTCCTGCTCCTCACGGCGGGCGGAATCTTTTTGTGCCGCGCGGACAAAGTGACGGTCCTTCTATACGCGGCTCTGACGATCGAAATCATGCAGCTCTGCTATGGGATCGTCCATTCCCTCTTACATATGTTATATCCGCTGATGTCTCCTTATCCCCATAAATTTGTGGGGATCGCCATTCTCCTGCTCGGAAATACGGCATTACCCGCGGCCGCCTTCTGTTACCGCTTGGTAATCCGCTACTTTTTGTGCGATGAAGCGTTAAAAAAACAGCATGTGTTTTTGATCTTAACTCCTATCCTTTTTATCTTTCTCATGGGCGAGTATATCAGTTCGATCATATACAGAACCGACGCGGACGTAAAGCACGATCAGATGCTTTGGATTCAGCTTTTAGGCATGGCAAGCCTGTTCTGCATGCTGACTGCCTACAAAAAACTGCTCGAAAACTTCCGGCTGAGCACGGAACTATCGCTTCTAGAACAGGAAGAGCACTCGCTGAACCAGTATGTGGAAGAAGCAAAAACACGCTATGAACGAACAAGATCCTTTCGGCATGACATAACAAACCACATTACGGTGGTAAAAGAGCTTTTACAGGGGGGAAAAACACAAAAGGCACTAAATTATCTCCGTGATATGGGAGAAATGACGGAAGGATTATCTTTTCCCTGCTGCACAAATAACCCGGTGGCGGACATCCTGATCGGAAATAAGCTGGGTATCGCAAAGAGTATAGGGATCGACGCCTCCTGCTCGCTGTGCCTTCCTTTTCCCTGCCAGATCCGGGACATTGACATCGGTATCGTCCTGTCCAACGCGCTCGACAACGCCGTCCATGCTTGTAAACAGATGGATCCTCACACGGAACGGTTCATCCGCGTGACAGGCCGCCAGCAGGGCGACTTCCTTTTGATCGAAGTAGAGAACAGCTTTGGGGGAGACAAACTGCCCCGGAAAGGAACCGGACTGTCCAATGTAAAAGCAGTCACTGAACGATATCATGGCGCCATGAGCATCAAGACCAGCCATGCCGCATTTACACTGAGCGTCCTTCTCATCATTCCACAGCATTCGGAATACATCTCACAGCAAAACCATTAACTGCCGGTTTGAAATGACGAAAAAGATAGTGCAGGCAGGATCCCATCAAGACGATCGCCTGACAAACGAATAAGGAGGATAAATCCTCTGCTCCTGCAGAAGCAGTCGCATTTTCCTCCGGAAAACAAGGAGGATACGCATATGGCAGTCAAAATCAACAGCCCTCATATCATGCCGCCAAACGCGGAACCTGCCGGCAGGCAGGAACAAGCGGCGGCAGCCGCGAGGGAGCAGAAGGATGAGACAGCGGCCGGCGGGATTTTGGACGAATATACGAAAAGTGAGCCGTCCGATGCAAAACCGAGCGGTTTGTACCGGTTTGAGCAGGATGAACATGGTAACCGGAAACTCGTGTTTGACGACCCGAAAAAGGATACCAGGACCTGCACCGGCAATACCGACCAGGTCGACCGGGAAATCCGGAAGCTGAAAGAAAAAGCGCAGCAATTAGAGCAGCAGATCCAGGCCGCTTCTGGGGATGAAGAAAAAAAGGCCGCACTGGAGAAAAAACTGGCTCAGGTAAAGAGCGAGTTAAGCCAGAAAGACAATGATACGTACCGGCGGCAGCATACGATTTTTTCCTGATTACCGTTTCATGACCATCACGCAGCGGGGGCGCGCAGGCAGCCGCCCCCGTATGTTCTTCCAGGCGCGGCGCGCACCATTCTACGATTCTTTATCTCACGAAAAAACAGTATTTCCTTCAAGAAAAAATTGATTTCTTCCCATTTTTTTAGTATAATTATTTTAGTAGATTCAAAAGCGAGGTGGACCATATGGCAAGACGTACCCTTATTTGTTTCATTATGGTGATTTTTCTGGCAGTCGCAGTAAGCGGATGTGGAACGGAACAGGCTAACGTCAGTCTCTCCATCTGGACTTCCGCGGATGAACAGGAAATAATGAAAGAAATGATCGAGTCCTTTCAGGAACACTATGAAAAAGAAGCACAATTTGAGATCACGATAAGCGAGGAAGATGAGAAGACATGCCGGGATACCGTACTGGCTGACCCAGCAGGGGCTGCCGATCTCTACTCCTTTGCCTCCGATCAGTTTGATAACCTGCAGCGGGAGAACGCGCTCCTTCCGATCACAGACGACACCGAACAGATCATATCGGACAATGGCGGCCCGGATTCTGCTGCCGTTTTGTCCTCCTCAAAGGATGGCACCCTTTACGCCTATCCGATGGTGGCCAGTAATGGATATTTCATGTATTACAACACCGCCTATTTTACAGAAAACGATATCACATCCTTTGACCGCATGTTAGACATCGCTGCCGAGAATGGCAAAAAGGTTGCGATGGACTTTACAAGCGGCTGGTACATTTATTCTTTCTTTAAAGGCGCCGGCCTCGATGTGGAAATGAATGAAGACAGGGTGACCAATTCCTGCAACTGGAATGACAGATCTTCCTCCTATACCGGGGTGGATGTGGCAAATGCCATGCTCGCGATCGCGGGACATGATGGATTTCTTAACTGCACGGATGAAAACTTTGTCAATGGCGTAAAAGACGGAACGATCATAGCCGGGATCAACGGCGCGTGGAATTCAGGCAACGTGGAAGAAGCTTTCAAAGAAAATTACAATGCCGCTAAGCTCCCGACCTTTACACTGGCCGGAAATCAGGTACAGATGCACAGTTTCGCCGGCTATAAATTACTGGGGATCAATGCCCATACAAAAAATCCGGAATGGGCCATGCGGCTGGCTGCCTGGCTGACAAATGAAGAAAACCAGCTCACCCGTTTCCGCAAAAGGGGAGAAGGCCCCTCAAATGTAAAGGCGGCTGCCTCCGAGGAAGTCCAGGCCGCTCCGGCGATCAAAGCCCTGAGCGAACAATCGGCATACAGTCATCTTCAAAATGTCGCAGAAACCTTTTGGACCCCGACATTCAAATTCGGCACCACCATCGCCGGCGGCAACCGGGACAAAGCCGATATACAGAAACTATTGGATGTTATGACGGAAGGAATCACGTCAGCCACGGAAAAATGAGGTAGCGCAATATGATGAAGAATAAAATCCTTTCCCTGATGAAAAGTATTCCCTTTCGGGTTTTTATCATAGTATTGACAGCCGGCATCATCGGCATCGCCGGCGTACTCATACTGAAATATAACATAAACAAGCTTTCGCAGAACTATCAGGTGATCGTCGAAGAGCATAATGAAAACCGGATCTACATGGAACAGCTCAGCCAGCTCCTCTACCAGCACCGCTCGTTCGTCGCCATCCACGTAGCTTCAAAGGAAGAAAAAGACCTCGCCAAGTATGAAGAAAAGGAAAAGCAGGTCCGGGAAAAGATGGGACGTATCATCTTGGATTTCCGCGCGCGCATGACGGGAAACACGCGGGAACAAATATATCACAAAGTCTATTCCGACTATTACAGCTATCTTCAGAGTGTAGATGTCACTCTGGACCTGAGCCGGGAAGGCAGCACGGAGACAGCAGTCTTCTACCTCACGGGGCAGATGAATGATTTTCTGCAGAGCGTAAACAAAAACCTCATGGAATTAGAACAGCTCACGACGAAGGAAATGAACCACGCCAAGCTAAAAATGGACTCCCGTATCGAGTTTTCCCGTATCAGCACCACGGTCTGCATCATCATGATCTCCGTTACGATGCTGATCTGTCTGGTCTACTGCGTGACCATTACAAGCCACCTGAACCAGTATAAAGAAAATCTGGAGCAGGAGATCGAGCAAAAGAACCTGTCCATTCGGCTGCATAACGAAAAAATGCTATCGCTGCAGGATAATATCATCGTCGGCATGGCAAACCTCATCGAGAGCCGGGACGGGGATACCGGCGAACATATTAAGCGCACGAGCTTTTATGTGAACCTTCTCGCCTGCGCCCTCAAAGAAAGGGGCCTGTATACCGATCTTCTGACCGATAGTTATATCGAGCTTCTGACAAAAGCCGCTCCTATGCACGACATCGGCAAGATCATCGTCCCCGACCACATCCTCCAAAAGCCGGGCCGGCTCACCCCGGAGGAATTTGAAACGATCAAACAGCATTCCGCGGCCGGCGGCCGGATCGTGCGGGAAGTACTCGGCTCGATCGAGGAAACGGATTATATCGAGATCGCTGCGGACATGGCTGCCTATCATCACGAAAAATGGAATGGAAGCGGCTATGTGGAAGGTCTCTCCCAGGACGATATCCCGCTTTCCGCGCGCATTATGGCGATTGCAGACGTCTTTGACGCCCTGGTCTCTAAGCGCTGCTACAAATCGGCCATGCCCGTCGAAGAGGCTTTTGCCGAAATCGAACGTTCCACCGGCACACACTTTGACCCGCAGCTGGTATCGGTATTCTTCGAACTCAAAGACGAGATCATCGGATATTTAAACTCGTGACATATTCACTTATCCCACGATCGTCCCCCCGTTCGGATGAAGCACCTGCCCCGTCATATAACTGGAATCGTCCGAGGCGAGAAATACATAACAGGGCGAGACCTCACACGGCTGTCCCGCGCGGTTCATCGGCACGTGTGAAGTGCCCTTGCCAAACGCAGCGACTTCTTCTGCCGAATAAGATGCCGGGATCAACGGCGTCCAGATCGGCCCCGGCGCAACCCCATTGACCCGGATGCCCTTTTCCACCAGGGAGAGGGAAAGAGACTTCGTCAGCGCCGCGATCGCCCCTTTGGTCGCGCTGTAATCGATCAGATCCTTATTTCCCTCATAAGCCGTGACAGAAGTCGTATTAATGATACAGCCGCCCCTTTTCATATAAGGAAGCGCACTCTGGATCAAATAGAAAAAAGAAAACACATTATTCCGAAAAGTAAGTTCTAACTGCTCCTGCGATATATCCAAAATACTCCGTTGTATAAACTGCACCGCATGATTGTTCACCAGAATATCCAATTGCCCAAAACACTCCACCGCTTTTTCGACGCAGTGGTTGGCAAAACACGGCTCCTTCAGATCCCCGCGCAGCAAAAGCGACCGGCCGCCGAGCTGTTCAATCCGTTCCGCCGTCTCCGCGGCATCCCGCTCTTCGTCATAATACACCAGCACGACCGCCGCGCCCTCCTTTACAAAGTCATACGCGACCGCCCTTCCGATCCCGCTGTCGCCGCCCGTGATCAACGCCACTTTGTTTTCCAGCTTACGGCATCTTTTCCCACATTCTGATACCGGCAGCGGATCCATCACATATTCAAACCCCGGCTGCCGGTCCTGATGCTGCGGCGGAAACGCCTGGTGCTCCCTGTTCCACTCTTTCCTGCAATCGCAAGCGCAATCGCAAATCCTCTGATATGCCAAACCACATACCTCCACTGACCATTATTCTATCTTATCTTATTCCATCCGAGAAATATGGTTCTAATTGGTACGCCTCACTCTCTTTTCCCCGGACCGTCCGAAAAAAGCAGGCGGATACTCAGCCTCCCGTCCTCATACTCCGACGTGATCGTTCCCCCCATCTGCTCCACGAGATTCCTGGCGATCGCCAGCCCCAGGCCGGTCGATCTTCTAGCTGTCTCCACGGTATAGAAACGGTCAAATAGTCTCCCCGCCTGCACTTCATCCAAACCTTCCGCCGTATTCGCAAAAATGATCTCTCCCGTCGGTTCGAGCGTAACATCCAGGTCGCCGTCGCTGTACTTGATGGCATTGTGGATCAGATTCGAGCAGACCCGGGAGAGCGCGGAGCGATCAAGCATCCGTATCACCTTTTCTTCCGGCATCTGTATACGCGGTATGATATTGCGCTCCCTGAAAGCCGTATAATACGCCGCTACACTTTGTTCCAGCACATGGTTGATCACGACAGGCTCCCGCGCCAGTTCCTTTTCCCTAGAATGAATGATCGAATAGCGGAACAGTTCTTCGGTCAGCCGTATGAGCATATCCGAGCGGTTGCGGATGATCGCCACATACCGTTCCACGTTCTCCGGCTTTTCCTCCTCTTCCAGCAGATCCAGATATCCGCAGATCGCTGTCAGCGGCGTCCTCAGATCATGTGAAATATTGGTTACCGCCTGTTTCAGCTCCGTATCCCCCTGCTGGAACTGGAGACGCTCGGCCCGGAGTTTGCCAAGCTCGCGGTTCACCGCATCTGCCAGCCGGCGCATCGACCGATCGCCGCTCGATATGTCGATCCGCGTATTCGTATCCGTTTCGAGCCTGTCGGCAAAAGCGTCTTCGATTTCCTTCGCGGCTTTTTTCAGCATGTGAATCTTTAGCAGAAGCGCCAAAACCACCACAGCCAGAATAGCGGTACAAACCAATAGCCATAACCATACTTCCATCACGATCCTCCCTGTTTTTCGGGAGGATCTATCCTCCCTGAATTCCATTATTTCAAGTCTTTTTTCTGAAAGCAAAATAGTCCGATCCCTGTCGTCGATAATATGATGAGGATCGAATAAAGAGGAAGCCTCGGCAAATGGACGACCTCTAGCGACGTGCACTGGACGGCCTGCCCGCCGGGAAGCACATCATAGAACGTTTGGACGATCTCCCTCTCTGTTCCTTCCAGATACTGCGGATTCGGTTCTTCGGCGGCGACCGGCTCATTGTTTTCACTCATCGTATAGACTGGGATCGTTTTTGGTGCCTGCAACCTACTGTTAAGAAGCGATCCCACCAGCAGAAGGCCAAACGCGAGCAGCAGACAGACCACGGCGACAACCGCTTTGTTCTGGCATATCATCGCGACCAATGTAAATATGGAAGTGAACGCAGCCACAAGGAGCAGCACCGTGACGCCGATCAGCAGCACCGTTTTACTTTCTATCGTAAAATCCCCAAGTAACGGGATCCCGATACAAAGATAGGGGAGAAAAAAGCCGATACACATGACGACTCCGACCACCGAAGAAGTGATCATATCCGCCACATAAATATCCATTCGTTTATGCCCGATCACCACTTTGTTCCTGATCGTTCCGTCGCTGTATCCCGTCCCGGTAAACAGACTGCAGAAAACCGCCATGATAATGCTGGCAAACAGCGAACAGGAAAAAAAGCCATTTTCTATGAGACTTTTCATACCAGTACGGCACATCTCCACATACCCTCTCACAGGAAAAAAGATCCCCGCCGCGGCCATAAAAACAAATCCGATCCAAAAACACATATTCTTTTGCAAACGCATCACATTTGCCATTACTAATTTACTCATTTTCTTCCTCCTCCTACCAGTCTGACATAATAACTTTCCAGGCTCTCGCCCTGTTCCTGCATGGATACAACCTCACAGTTTTCCTTTGCCAGGGCAAGCGTCAGCTCCGAAACATTGATCTTCGCGTACACATCCGCCTCCCTGTCCGAAAGGATATCATATTCCACATTCATGGCGTCCAATACGCGCGCAAGCGTCCGCGCGTTTGTCACCTCCAGGCGGGTGCGCTTTCGGCAGGCGGCGTCTAATTCACCGGCGCTGATCTCCTTGACGATCCGTCCGTTCTCAATAAAGCCATAGTGCGTGGCCAGCTTTGACAACTCATCCAGGATATGGCTGGAAATCAATACTGTGATCTGCCGTTCCCTGTTGAGTTTCAGGATCAATTCCCTCATTTCGATGATCCCCTGCGGATCAAGGCCATTGACCGGCTCATCCAGTACTAAAAAATCCGGTTCGCCCACAAGCGCGATGGCGATTCCCAGCCGCTGGCGCATACCGAGTGAAAAATGTTTGGCTTTCTTTTTGCCGGTATGCTCGAGTCCCACGAGTTTCAGAAGTTCCTGTAATCCGTCATAAGACGGAAGCCCGACGATGCGGTACTGCTGTTTCAGGTTATCCTCCGCCGTCATATCCAGGTACATTGAGGGCGTCTCCACCACGGCCCCCATCCTTCTGCGCGACTTCCGTATCTCCCGGTCCGAGTGGTTCCTCCCGTATAAGGTATACTCGCCGGATGTCGGCTCCTGCAGTCCGCAGATCAGCCGGATCAGCGTCGTCTTTCCCGCGCCATTTTTCCCAACAAAGCCGTAGATCGCGCCTTTGGGAATTTTCATGGATAGGCCGCTTAGCGCTTTTCCGTTTTTATAGGTTTTGCATAGCGCGTTTGTTGTGAGAACGTAGTCCATAATTTGCTCCTTTCCAGTGTGAATAGGCGGCTCTGCCGCCGTAGAACTTCTTGTTAAACTTCTTAGCTTTCATACCAATGAAAGCTTAGTAGTTCTATTCACACTTACCTCCTAGCTTTAAATTTGAATTGATATGGACATTTTATAGGAGAACCGTAAAGAAAACGGTAAAGAAAATCGTAAAGAAATGGTAAAGATTCAATCGTTCCGCATTTTGAAGCCTATCCCCCAGACGGCTTCAATATAATCTTTTCCGCTCGGCTCTCTCAGCTTTTTCCGCAGATTACTTACGTGCATTTTCAGCGAGCTTTCCGTGCAGTCTGGGGTATCTTCGCTGATGCGGTCTAGGATAAGTGATCGGGTAACAACCTGTAACGGATTTTGCATGAGGAGTTTCAGGATGGCGTATTCGGTTCTGGTTAATTTGACTTCGGTGCCGTCTACTGCTGCTACGTGGCGGTCGGTGATGAGTGTTATGTTTTCGAATGTCAACGTGGAGTGGTCGGATCGGCTGGCTGTGTGTGTATTTCGGAGGTGGACGGATACTCTGGCTAAGAGTTCCTTCATGTGAAAGGGTTTTGTGATATAATCGACAGCGCCGCCGCGGAGAAGGTCTACTTTGTTATCCACATCGACTTTTGCGCTTACGACGATAACGGGGGTTTGTTTGATCTGGGGCAGGAGTTTTTCGCCGTCCAAGCCGGGGAGCATTAGGTCGAGTAGGATGAGATCT
>CAJTTQ010000060.1 GCA_910579145.1 uncultured Eubacterium sp. | reverse complement strand
ATGACATCCAATCCACCTCGTCAAAAAATAAAAAAGCGAAAGAACTCGGTATTCCGATCATTACGGAGGAGGAACTGATCGACATGATCAAGTAAGGTCTTCTTTTCGGATCAGTCCGGCTGCCCGGAAGAACACAAAGGAAATGATGAGTGCTGGGATCATGGCGAGCAGGGAAGCAAAGTCCCTCTCGTATTGGAAGTAAACGCATAACGTCTGTGTGAACATGCGGCATAGGTAGATGGAGACCGAGAGGACGACACAGGGAAAAACCAGCCATCGAAACAGTTCGACTTCGGTGTACCCGTGCCGGATCAGGTACACACTGTCTAAAATGCTTATGATGATCTGGCTTAACAGCAGGCCGAATAAATAGCCGTAAACACCGTATCGGGGAGTGATGGTGACGAGAAAGAGGATTCGCACGAGAAGCCCGCATACGGTATTGCGGAATGTGATATGTGTCTTGGATAGTCCGTTGATGATGCTGGCAAGTGTCGTGGAAACATAGATAAACGGACAGCTAAGGGCGAGCAGGGTAAGGAGTTTCCCCGCATTTTCGCTGTGAAAAAATAAAATGCCGACCGATTTACCGAAGTTTAGGAATATCGCGGTTGCGATGCACCCTAGAAGCAGGGAATATTTGATCGTGATCTTCGTCGTTTGCAGTATCCTGGCCCGGTTGTTTTCGTTATCTGCTTTCGATATTTCAGGAAGCAGCAGTACGGAAAGGGAATTGGTGATCGTGCCGGGGAAGAGGATAAACGGCAGGACGATACCTGTGATGACGCCATACAAAGCCAGGGAATCGTCATGGGACAGACCGTACTTTGTAAGCATAATAGGGATCAGTACGGACTCTATACTGGACAGAAGGGCGATGACGAGCTTTGTACCACTGAGTGGGATCGCTTGTTTTAAAATTGCCTTCGCGATTTTGGTTTTTTTGACAGTAAGCCTGCCAAGCTGTTTGACTTTAGAGCGTTTCAGGCTGATGAGGTTATAAACATTGGAACTCAGTTCACCGGCGATCAGTCCGGCAACAGCTACTTTGCTTGAAAATTCGCAAATGGAACTGATGTATATAACAAAGACAAACCCGACCCGGCAAAGCTGCTCGATCATTTGTGTGACAGCGGGTACTTTTGCCTCACGAAGACCATAAAAATAGCCGTTGATCATACTGGTCACGCCGCAGAACGGAAAGATAAAGGCGAGCAGTTTGAGCAGATCCGAGGTCCGTTCCGTAAAAAGAAAATGAATGCTGATGAAATCCGAAAATATAAAAATAACGGCGGACAAAGCCAGGGAGATGCTAAGAGACAGGAAGATGCCTGTCTTTATTACTTTTTTTGAATATTTATAATGCGGATTGGAAACGAGCTGGGAAACGGCGGTCTGTAATCCCGAAGCATATAATGTGAAGCAGATGGAATACACGGGAAATACAAGCTGATATATCCCGAGTTCTGTTTCACCGAGCGTATTTGCCAGAAATATGCGGTATAAAAAACCGATAATTCGGACAAATACACCGGCAAGTGTGAGAAAAATCGTCCCTTTCAGTAGTTTTTCTTTCACGATGGTTTCTCCCATTCAATCAGAGCGGTGTAATATAATTTATGTGCGCCAGCAAAATCTATGATTTTTTTTATTCTATTGTTTTTTTTCAGAATATGTAGTATGATAATATTAACCGAAGGCATGCGTTGCAAATGCTTATTCATTAAAGGGGTTGATGTATATGGCAAAACATTCAAGGATTGATATGGGTCCATTGACAGAAGATCTGCCGGAATGGTCGATTTCTTCTGAGATAAAAGTGGAAGAATTAAAGAAAAAGGACATAAAACCGAGTCGGGGGGAGATGGCGGATACGGCATTGGATTCGGGTTTTGTTTTAGATGGAACGATCACATCACCTGAACAGAAAACGCCACCTGTTCATGAGGGGACCGAGGAAACGGGTTCTTTATTGGACGAAGGTTTTTCTTTGCCAAAACAGTCCGCGGACGATACCTTACAGACGCCCGGTGATGCAGATGGCTTGATTTCTTCTATAGACGCGGGACATATTTCTTCCCGCGGCACGTTGAACGGATCGGATACATTACTTTCTGTCGTGCAGGAGGATGCTGACACAAATGAAGGGTTACTTGATATCCCGCAGGAAAGAAAAAAGACGGAGATTGCCGGTCAGTTTTTGGATGACGGGGGACTTGTCTTTGAACAGCCGGTGGAAACGCCATCGAGACCGCGCCAGGCTCAGACGGAGGACTTGATCTTTGAGCCGTCGCTGGAGCAGTTGATGGAGCAGCCAGAAAAACCAAAGGCCGAAGAGCCGGAAGAACTGTATAACAGCCCGTCATTGGAACAATTGTTAGAAGAGTCATCCCGGGTGGAAGCGCCCCTGAATGATGCGTCCGGGATGGAAGCCGCCGCACAAGAGCACGATGCCGTAGAGGAACATTTGGGCTATCTGGCGAATTCAATGAAAGACTGGGAACAGTCTGAGAATGCGCTGAGCGAAGCTGCGGCTATGCTGTTAAATATTTCAGGCGAGCGATCGAGGGATGAGGAGAAAGAAGAACTCCAGTCTCTCCGGCAGGGATTGGATAACATTACGGCGAGTATCCACCGCATGAGCGCTTCGGCCAGAGAGGATATGGCGGATGTCATCGAGCAGACACAGAAGGATAATGAGCTGTCTCAAGCGGTCCAGGCAGAGACAGTGACGACAGAGAGCGTGGCACCACGGCCATTCGGACAGGAGTCAAATATGGCACTGGGTGCGGGAAAAGCGGTGAAGATGAGAACGCTGGATCCCCTGGATGAGTCAGCGTCGAGCGGCATGGATGTTGATCAAATATTGGAGAAGTATAAATCTTCAACCGGAAAGACGGAAACAGCACCTCCGAGACAGATGTCGGAACAAGCGTCGGAAATAAAAAGACAAACGGCAAAACAGATCAGAACGGCAGAACAGTCCGCGGCTGATTCCAAACCGATTGTCATGAAATCGCTGACGCCATTGGATGAAGCTGAGACGAGCGGCATGAATGTAAATGGGATCGCGGAACTGTACAAGAAACCGGAACCGAAACGTACGAAAGCTTCGAAACATGAATCGGAACGGAAACATATAAAAGCGTCCAAACAGGAATCGGAGAAGAAGCGTGTAAAAGCTAAGGATCAGGAATTTGAGACTACGGTCGTACCGGAAGGAGAAGAATCAGCAGACGGGTTCCGCTTTGTCGTAGATAAAGGAATCGTGGAAAATCCGGTAGAATGGCGGATCGATGCCTCGTTCCAGAGCAGTGGGCAGGATGATTCTTCTGCGCAGTCAGCATCGGCGGCAGAGGAGGAAAACGATGTTCTTACGGTTTCCGCCGTAGAAGACCATTTAAAAAAACAGGAAGTAGAAGTTAAGCGGAGAAGAGTGGAAAAAAGCAGGATGGAAAACAGTTCCGGGTTTGCTTATGCGCTGAGCGATCTGAAATAGAACGGGCACAAACCGGGTAGATCGAAGGTTTTTTTTGTTCCGGGTGTTGACAAAGGGAGGGCGTGGGAGTATAATACCTTTAATCCCGATTAAAATAATAGGAATTAAAATGGTAGGATATATAGGTGTCAGGTGATACGCAATAAGTCACGGAAAGATTCAGGCAGAGTTTTTCCGTGCAGAAATGAAGGTAGCGATGAAGATTTCTACAAAGGGTCGATACGGTCTTCGGGCTGTGATCGACATTGCGATTCATGGGGAGAATGAGCCGGTTCCACTCGGTGATATTGCCTTACGGCAGGACATTTCCATGAGTTATCTCGAACAGCTGATTGCAAAGTTAAAAAAAGCGGATATTGTCACGAGCGTGCGGGGAGCCAAGGGGGGATATTCCCTTGCAGTACCGGCAGACCGGATTTCGGTCGGGGATATCCTGCGCGCCCTGGAGGGGGACTTAGCTCCGGTCAATTGCGCGGAGATCATGGAAAACGGCGCTCCCTGTAAGGAGTCGGGTCAATGTATATCGAAAGTTGTTTGGAAGCGGATCAGTGACAGCATCCATCATGCGGTTGATAGTCTTATGCTTTCAGAACTTCTTGCAGATGCGGATGCGGATGCAGATAAAAACAGCGGCTGCTGATAATCGGCAGCCTGTCAGTTACGTATCGTTACATGGACGAACAGGATGAACATAGAAAGGAGAAAGACAGGAAATGAGTGAATTTATATATTTGGACAATGCGGCGACTACGGCGGTGCGGCCAGAAGTAGTAGATGCCATGCTGCCCTATTTTACGGAGAATTTTGGCAACCCATCCAGCGTATATGATTTTGCGGCTAAAAACAAAAAAGCGGTGAACGACTCTAGGCAGATCATTGCCGACGCGCTGCACGCCGATATGAGGGATGTTTATTTTACAGCTGGAGGAACCGAGGCGGATAACTGGGCGCTGATCGCTTCCGCGGAGGCGTATGGGGACAAGGGCAGACATATCATTACATCAAAAATAGAGCATCATGCGATCCTTCATACTTGCGAGTATTTGGAAAAACGCGGTTTTGAGATAACATACGTAGATGTGGATGAGAAGGGGATCGTGCGGCTGGATCGTTTGAAAGAGGCGATCCGCCCGGATACGATACTGATTTCCATCATGTTTGCCAATAACGAGATCGGCGCCATTCAGCCGGTCAGGGAAATCGGCAGGATTGCCAAAGAGCACGGGATCCTGTTCCATACCGATGCGGTACAGGCATTCGGGCAGATCCCGATTGATGTAGAAGAAGATCATATTGATATGTTAAGCGCCAGCGCGCATAAACTTCATGGGCCAAAAGGGATCGGGTTTCTCTATATCCGCAAAGGATTAAAACTCCGTTCTTTCATCCACGGCGGAGCGCAGGAGCGAAAGCGAAGAGCGGGGACGGAAAACGTGCCGGGAATCGTCGGTTTTGGAAAGGCGGTATCCCTGGCCGTATCAACGATGGAAGAGCGCACGAAACAGGAAGCAGAGGTTCGGGATTACCTGATTGAGAAGATTGAAAAAGGCATCCCGTACTGCCGGCTGAACGGCCACCGGAGTGAACGCCTGCCGAATAACGTAAATTTCAGTTTTCAGTTTGTAGAAGGGGAATCGCTGTTGATCATGCTCGATATGGAAGGAATTTGTGCTTCTAGCGGTTCAGCCTGTACATCGGGGTCTCTCGACCCGTCCCATGTATTGTTAGCAATCGGACTCCCTCACGAAGTGGCACACGGTTCCCTCCGGATGACACTCAGTGAGGATACGACGAAAGAAGATGCCGACTACGTTGTGGATAAGTTAACTAATATTGTGGAAAAGCTTCGGAGCATGTCGCCTCTGTATGAGGATTTTGTAAAGAAGAACTCACACTAACTATTGGATTGGAGGAAAAAATAAATGTATAGTGAAAAAGTGATGGATCATTTTAGTAATCCGAGAAATGTCGGGGAAATCGAGGACGCGAGCGGTGTAGGTACGGTCGGAAATGCGAAATGCGGCGACATTATGCGGATCTACCTTGATATAGACGACGATGGGATCATCAACGACTGCAAGTTTAAGACGTTTGGCTGCGGCGCCGCGGTGGCGACAAGCAGCATGGCAACCGAACTGGTCAAGGGAAAATCCATTGAAGAGGCTATGCAGGTTACGAATAAAGCCGTGATGGAGGCATTGGATGGACTTCCACCGGTGAAAGTCCATTGTTCTCTTCTGGCGGAAGAAGCCATTCATGCGGCTCTTTGGGATTACGCGAAAAAACATGGTATCGTGATCGAGGGACTAGAAGAACCAAAGTCAGATATCCATGAGGATGAGGAAGACGAAGAAGAATACTAATTGTCGAAATTATGAAATGTCGGTTTATGGCCAATAAAGGTAGTGTAATGGTCAAAACCGGCATTTCTTACTATTCGTTCCGCATCCGAAAAACGGTCCGCGATCCGTTCTGGCGTGTGGGCATCGGAGCCAAACGTAATCTGCTCTCCCCCCAGTTCCCGGTAGCGGCGGATGATGTCCTCATTTGGATTTGGCATGACGCCGCCGTTTTTGTATCCCGAGGTGTTCACCTCAAGACAAATCCCCCGGTTGACGATGATCTGGAGTATTTCGTCGATCAGTTCCGCGTACATCCGGTAGGAATAAAAACGGCAGCCTGACGGGGCGTACCGGACGATGTAGTCGAGATGCCCGAACGTGTCGATCCGCACGAAGGTGTCGGAAGTTTTGTTTTTACACGCAGACGCCGAATTGGTGTACTGTATATTTTGTAACGCTGCCTCAAAATAAGCAGTGATCCCATTTTTCTCTCCAAACGCCTCCCAATATTGTGGGAAATACGGATCCATATCATCCACGAGATGAATGGAGCCTATGATATAATCGAGCCGTTTATCCCGGCTCAACTCGATATTTTTTTCAACCGCGTCAGGTTTTAATCCGATCTCCGCGCCGCGGTATAGTTGTAATCCGGCGCCATAAGTTTGTTCCATCTGCTCGATCTGTGCCAAATATTTCTCGAGGTCAAACGTAAACGGCGGGCAGTCGGACGAGTTGTCAAAGCTATATTCTGCCGGGAAATGATAATCCATATGATCGGTAAAGGTAAGGCCGCAAAGTCCGGTACGTATGGCCTGTATTACCATTTGTTCCATAGGTGCCTCGCTGTCGGTCGAAAACGCCGTGTGTACGTGAGAATCATAATAAATCATCGGTTTCCTCCTGTGTCAATCTCTTTGATATGGCTGATATCCGGGGATACGACCATAGAATAATTGGTGTAATAGACAACAAATCCTGATTTTCCTCCGTTTGGCCGTTTCACATGTTTCTTCTGCACATAGTCGATCTCAACCTTTTTAGAATCCCGCTTTTGGGAATAAAAGGCGGCGAGGCTTGCCGCTTCTTCAAATGTGGTGATCGGCGGTTCTTCATTGTTGCATTTTACGACGACATGGGAGCCGGGCGCCTGTTTGACGTGGAACCACCAGTCATTTCCCGAGGCAACTTTAAACGTGAGGTGGTCGTTCTGGTAATTGTTTTTTCCTACATAAATATCGTATCCGTCAGATGAAACATAGTGGAGCGGGCGGCTTTTCGGGGTCATCTGTTTGTTTTTGCGCCGGCTCACACGGCTTTTGATATAACCGTTGTCCACCAGTTCCTGTTTGATCTGTACGAGATCTTCTTCCTGACGGGCGATATCGAGCGCGGTCAGGATCGTGTCCAGATGTTCAATAAGCTCTTTTGTTTCCTCGATCTGGATCGTGACGGCCTCAAATGTCCGCTTGAGCTTATTGTACCGGTTAAAATAGTGGTTCGCGTTTTCGGAAGGGGAGAGTGTGGGATCGACCGGAATACGGACCTCTTTGCCATCGTAGTAATTGGTACAGACGAGAACCTGTTCCTCTGCTCCGAGCTGGTAGCCGTACGTATGGATCAGTTCGCCGTATATTTTAAACTTGTCCCTCTTTTGCGTATCCGCCAGCTGCTTTTCCTGGATGGAAAGCTTCTTCTGCGCTCGTTCCCGGAGCGTCGTCACATGTTTGCGAAGCTCCATTGATTTTTGCCGGATCCGCTGGATGATTTCTTTTTCGGAATAATAATTCTCAACCGTCTCGCTCATCGTGGAGAATGCCTGATGGGTATATCCAACGTATCTCGTAAGCGGAAAGGCTGAAAATTCCAGCGGTTCGTCATTGTCCCATACGATCTCCGGAGAAAATCCACCGGCCCGGGTGAGGTCGAGTATGTCTTTTAATGACTCGAACAGGCTGGCGCGCTGGTTTCCGTTTAACGAGGCAAACGGGGCGTCGCCGTCGATCCTGCCGCGGTCCGCGATTTCGTGTGCCGTGGGTAAGCTGATCCCTGTAAAATAGCGGCAAAGTCCCTGTACCACGCTCGTTGGCTGGGTGATAACCTCGTTCATCCAGGCATCGGTCGTGACCGCGAACGGATCGTGTTTATGCTTGGTGTTGGGAATAAAATAATCCCGCCCGGGCAGTACTTCCCGCACCGAACTGACGAGGGAAGAGATATGTTTGATACTGTCAATGATCTTATTTGTATCGTCCACGAAAATGATATTACTATGTTTTCCCATGATTTCTATGATCAGGCATTTCGTCACCTCATCCCCCAGTTCATTGCGGTTTATCATCTCGATCCGTATGACCCGCTCGAGGCCGTACTGGGAAATGTCCGTGATCCGCGCCCCGTTTAGGTGTTTTCGCAGCAGCATGCAGAAATTAGGTGCCGCGGGGGGGGATGTTTTTGGCCGTTTCGTGAGATAGACCAAAGGAAGGGAAGGGTTTGCGCTAAGAACGAGCCGATACGAAGTCCCGGAATTTTTTATCGTCAACAGCAGTTCGTCTGATTCCGGCTGGGCAATTTTTTGTAAACGTCCGCCTGTGAGATGCTCTGACAGTTCGGATGTAAGTGCCGCAACGGTAAATCCATCAAAAGCCATTTGTATTTCCTCCTGTATTCGATGATGGGGTCAAATGGTATTTTGACCTTTTGACCGTGATATCAATCATTATATTATATTTACGGGAAAAAAGAAAGACAAATCTTGACTTATGTTTCCAAGTCCTTTATAATAATACGGAGCATTACCAAAAAAAGCAATCGAGTCAAAAACTCTGGCGCGGAAATGAGGAATAAAATGTTAAGAAGTATGACCGGCTATGGGAAGTATGAGGCAGAGAACGAAGATGCCCGTCTTACGGTAGAGATCAAATCAGTGAATCACAGATATTGCGATATTTCTATCCGTCTTCCAAAAAACCTGAATTTATTTGAAAACGACATAAGAAGGCAGATGAAAAAGAGTGTCAGCCGAGGGAAGATCGATGTGTATATCACCTATGAAACGATCGGTTCCGGTGCGGCAAATATCACATATAACAGGGATCTTGCGAAATCTTACATGGAACTGCTTGCCGGTATGGCACTGGATTTTCAGATTGCCAATGATCTGGACGCGTACACCCTTTCGAAATACCCGGAAGTATTCACGCTGAAAGAACAGGCAGTGGATACGGATAAGCTGCGGGAGCTGGTGGAAACGACAGTGGCGGGCGCCTTAAAGGAGTTTATACGCGCGAGGGAGGCAGAAGGGGAAGAATTGAAAAAAGATCTGCTCCTCAAGCTGACAGAATTGCAAAAAGCGGCAGATGACATTGCCGGGCGATCACCGCTTGTTTTTGAGGATTATAAGGAACGGCTCCGGGCAAAGGTGACAGAACTTTTGGGTGACACGAAACTGGATGAGGGCGTGATGGCAACGGAACTCGTAATCTATGCCGATAAAATATGTGTCGACGAGGAACTAGTCCGTATGAACAGCCATATCAAGCATATGAGGGAAACGCTTGAAAACGAGGAGTCGGTGGGAAGAAAACTCGATTTTATCGCACAGGAATTGAACCGCGAGGCAAATACCACGCTGTCGAAAGCGAATGATCTGGTGATTTCCGATCAGGGTATCCTTTTGAAAACGGAGATTGAAAAGATCAGGGAGCAGATCCAGAATCTGGAGTAGAGAAGGAGTTCTTTCATATGGCATTTGTAAATATCGGATACGGTAACGTAGTAAACAGCGATAAAGTGATCAGTATCGTGAGTCCGGACGCGGCGCCGATGAAACGGATGATCCAGAGCGCGAAAGACGATGGGACAGCGATTGATGCCACTTGCGGAAAGAAGACAAAATCGGTCATGGTGATGGAGAACCACATGCTGGTCCTTTCCTCCCTCCTTCCGGATACGGTCGCCGGCCGGTTTAACAACATAGAAACACAGGATTAGACAACGATTTGGAGGTTGTATATGAAAAAAGGAGTATTGGCGGTGATATCGGGTTTTTCCGGTGCGGGCAAGGGCACGATCATGAAGGAACTGATCAAACGGTATGATTACTTTTTGTCGGTCTCTGCGACGACCCGCCGGCCGAGAGACGGTGAGGTGGACGGGCAAGATTACTATTTTCACACGAGAGACGAGTTCCAGCAAATGATCGATAACGGTGAACTGGTAGAATGGGCGGAATACGTGGGAAATTTTTACGGTACTCCGAAAAAACGCGTCGAAGAGCAGCTGGACCAGGGCCAGGATGTCCTGCTCGAAATCGAGATGCAGGGCGGAATGCTCGTAAAGGAGCAGTTTCCAGATGCCCTCCTGATCTTTATTTCCCCGCCATCGGCAAAAGTTCTGAAAGAGCGTCTCGCCGGCCGTGGGACGGAATCGGCTGAGGAGATCGAGCGGCGTCTGCTCCGTGCGGTGGAAGAAGTAAAGTATATGAAAGAGTATGATTATATTATCGTCAATGATGATCTCGAGGACGCG
Organism: uncultured Eubacterium sp.; assembly: GCA_910579145.1. GTDB lineage: Bacteria > Bacillota > Clostridia > Lachnospirales > Lachnospiraceae > Eubacterium_F. Next base: position 5,740 of record CAJTTQ010000060.1, on the reverse strand, counting down.
ATCAATAAAGTCAACGACCTGATCCAGTACGATCATTATAAAGCCTGCAACAGTGCGCATCTCATAGAAAAGATGGAACATGAGATCGGCACTTTTGCGGCGAGGAAGGGAGAGTAAGGACATGAGTGAGGACACGATGGAAGGAACGGAGGAAACGGAACGAACAGGGGAAACTCTTTCAGAAGAAAACCGTGGGGATAAAAAAGAAAAGGCAAAGAAAAAACGTTCACCGCTCAGTTACGCGATCGAATTTGCCGTTTATATCGTCTTGATATTCGCCTGTATTTTCTGGGTGCCGGAGTATGTCGTGCAGAGAACGGTAGTAAACGGGGAATCTATGGAAAACACACTGCATTCGGGAGAGAGTCTCTTGGTTGAAAAAGTTTCGTACCGTTTCAGCGATCCGGCGCGCTATGATATCATCGTTTTTTACCCGCAGGGGAGAGAGGTAGATGAATATTACGTAAAGCGTATTTATGGTCTTCCAGGGGAAACGGTACAGATCATTAACAATGAGATTTATATCAATGGAGAAGTCATTGCAGATGATTACGCGAAGAATGTGATGGATGATTCTGGGATTGCCGAGGAACCGCTTACACTCGCTGATGACGAGTATTTTGTTCTCGGGGATAACCGGAAAGTGAGCTTAGACAGCCGGGATCCCGACCTGGGGCCGATCAAAGCGGAAAATATTGCGGGACATGTGTGCCTCCGCATATTACCACTCAGTAAATTCGGTACGCCGTAAAGGAGTACCGCGCAAATAAAATAGAAATGAGGGGAAAAGTTCCATGAATGGGGAAGAAGAAGAGAAAAAGAAGAAAAAGCGCTCTCCGGTCAGTTATATCATAGAATGTTCCATTTATGTTATCATGATCCTTTTGTGCGTGTTCTGGGTGCCGGAGCATGTGATCCAGAGAACGGTAGTAAATGGCAGCTCCATGCAGGATACGCTGCATACCGGTGAGAGCCTTTTGGTCGAGAAAGTATCGTACCATTTCGGCGGCCCCGGCCGTTATGATATTGTCGTATTTTATCCACACGGGCGGGCGCAGGCAGAAGAACAAAAAGAGGAAGAATATTATGTGAAACGGGTTTTTGGCTTACCGGGTGAAACGATACAGATCAAAGGGAATGAAATTTATATAAACAATGAGGTCATTCCCGATGAGTACGCAAAAAACGGCGTGATGGATACTGCCGGCATTGCCGGGGAACCGATCACGCTTGGCGAAGATGAGTATTTTGTTCTCGGGGATAACCGGCAGGTAAGTAAGGACAGCCGGGAACCGGAGGTCGGGCCTGTCAAAAAGGAAAATATCGCGGGACATGTGATCTTGCGTATTTGGCCGTTGAGTACATTTGGAATTCCGTAACGAATGTTACGATCATGGAATTTTAATGCTGAAATATATGTTTGCATCTTGAAAGGAGATTGATCATGTTACACCCATCTTACAATGATTTAATGAATGTCGTAAACAGTGATGTTGAGCCGGGAGAACATCCGGTCGTAAACAGCAGATACTCCATCGTACTTGCCACGGCGAAGCGGGCAAGGCAGCTGATCGACGGCTCCCAGCCCCTCGTGGACGGAACGTATCCAAAGCCGCTCAGCGTCGCGATTGAGGAATTGTCTACCTCCGCCATAAAGATCGATTCGGAAGAAGAGGATGAAGACGGAATGGCAGATGTAGAACATGTAAAGCTTGGCAAAGCAGAAGATGCAGCAAGTACAGAGGAAAACGAAAGTAAAGAAGCCTGACAATATACAAACAAAAACGGTCTGCACGGATAGTCAGGCCGTTTTTGTTTCTTGGTGCGCCCAAACTGGAGGAGAAAATGAGAGAGGATCATTTTAGTTTATTATTCCCGGGAGAGAGCCCTTCTTTTCGCAGCACGCCGCCCGTGTTTTTCGAAGATCTGCAGCTGGAAGGTATTTTTCGTGCCATCGTCTCCAAATATATGGAATTCGATATCCGAAAATATTTTTACACGATCCCGGGTTCGCTGGATACTGTCCGGTATCGGCAGGACATTTACCGTGATTTCGAACAAAACGAGAACATGCTGGGCGGATTAAAAAAATATACCAACCGGCTATTGACATGCGAGAAATGTTTCCGCTTTTACAAACAGGCGGAGGATGATGTGAAGAAGGGCAGCTATCTGCTGCTGACCTGTCAGAATTATTTGGAAGCGTTGGAACTTTTGCGCAATACACTGAATGGCGCCGAACTTGTTTCCCAGGGATTACTGACGTGCCGGCGCCTGTTGGAAGACACATTTAGCGATACCGGATTTGGGCAATTTTGTACTGCCGTGCGCACATCGTTTTCTGAGATGGAACAGCTGCAGCTGACACTTTTGATCCGGGAAAGGGAGATCAGTGTGGTAGAGGGTGGGGACGATCCGGCGGATGACAAAAGTATTGCTTCGCAGCTGAAACAGTTGATCCGCGCGTTTGATGTCGAGACGGAAGAAGCGTGGGAGAGTGAGCCTTTATATGTGACAAACCTGTTTCCTGCCCCGCTCGAAACGTCTCCGCTCGAAAACCGGATTGTAGAAATCTTAAAGAAAAGCCGTCCTTCCATTTTTGTTATGTTAAAGGAATTTGCTTCGTTTTCATTTTCGCTGGAAGAAGACTGCTTTGTGCGGTTGAAAAATGAGCTGATCTTTTATCTCAGTTTCTATGAATTTGAACAACAGCTCCGTGCGGCCGGATACCAGCTTCATGCCCCCAAAATGAAGGAGGATGGGAGTGTGGAGATCAACGGGGCATATGATCTCGCATTAGCCTGGAAAAACCGTTTCGCCGGCAGCCCTGTCGTACCAAATGATATTTCGTATCAGGAGGGGAAATCATTTCTCGTGATCACGGGGCCGAACCAGGGAGGGAAGACGACGCTGGCGAGAGCTGCCGGCCAGTGTATTTATTTTATGATCATGGGTTTAAAGGCTCCCTGCCGGTCGATGAGGGCAAGGTTTTTTGAGCGCATCCTCACTCATTTTGAGGTGGAAGAGAGTGTGGAGACCGGCGCGGGGAAATTAAAAGAAGAACTGCAGCGTTTGAAGCCGATGATGAATGTATATGCCGCAAACAGTTTTGTCATACTGAATGAACTGTTTACAACGGCGACGACCTATGACGCGGAGATTATGGCAAAAAAGGTGATGGATCATTTCATCCGTCACGGATGTCTCGGGATTTATGTCACCCATATCCAGGAACTGGCCGATGAGACGGCGCAGGAAGGGATCCAGAGCATGGTTGCCCAGGTGGATGAAAACGATCCTTCTGTGAGGACGTTCCAGATCATACCGATGAAGGCCCAGGGACTCGGCTATTCGGATCATATCGTGAAAAAATACGGGCTTGGCTTCGAGCAGGTGACAGCGCGGCTCGAAGATCTGATCGGAGGGGAGAATCGATGAATTCTTTTTTACTTTACGCGGACAGGAAGCTGTCAGCAGAGACGGCATATCCTTCCTTTCAGGATATGTACAAAGATCTTAATCTAAATATCGTGTTGAAGACGATGGCAAAGGATGACGCGTTCTTAATGGAGCAGATCAGGAGCGTCATGATGGTGCCGGTACGTGAACCGTCCGAAATAAGATACCGGTACGACATCATCCGGGAGTTTTTAGGCAAGCGGAACCTTTTGGACGCCATGTACGAGATCGGCCGTAAGGGATGCCGGCTGGAAGAACAGTATAAAAACGAGCGGGAGCAGAACCGGAGCCGGTCATCGGCCGGGGCAGGGTTTGTCATCACTGCCTTTCATTTCATCGAGAAATCCCTCTCACTGCTTCAGGAACTAAAAGCCGCTGGAAAAGAGGGGGACCTGGATTCACAAGGCCTGACCGTGTTTTATAAGCGCTTGTCCTCATATCCGCTGTCCGAGCTTGAAGCATTCCATAAACAGCTTTTGTTTTATACGACAGGCGGCGAGGGGATCTTTTCGATCCGTATCAGCGGCGGACTGAAACTGACACAGAGCTGTTTGCAGAGCTGCCAGAGCTTTAAGGCGTCAAACTTAACGAATACGTCTAGGAAACTGCTTAAATTTTATTACAAAGTCATAAAAAAAGATACGATCCTTGTGGAAGACGAGTCATTACAACGTGATCTTCATACATTTCTTAACCAACATATGGAAGAACTTATGAAAATTTATGAACCGTTTATCGAGGACCTGCTTTCGTTCTGGCGCGAATATGGGCGGGAGATCAGTTTTTATAAAGGCGTTCATACGCTGCAGACACGCATGAAGGAACTATCCCTTCCGTTTTGCTACGGCGAATGTCTGGTGGAAGGAACGAACAAGGAAATCGAGGATCTGTATGAGTTGTCACTGGCACTTTATGTTCAAGTCCGGCCCGTTCCCAATTCACTGGAGAGCCGCGCTGTCCTCACTGTGGTCACAGGGGCAAATCAGGGAGGAAAATCAACATTTTTACGAAGTTTTGGCATTGCGCAGGTTCTGATGCAGTGCGGTATGCCTGTACCGGCAGCAAAATTTTGTTCCGGCCTGTACTCCAGGATCCATACCCATTTTACGAGAAAAGAGGACGCGATGCTTTCGAGGGGAAGGCTCGAGGAGGAATTGAAACGTATGAGCGGCATTATTTCCCGTATGTCTAAGGACAGCCTTCTGCTGTTAAATGAATCTTTTGCCAGCACGACGGAAAAGGAAGGGTCTCAGATCGCGTATGATATCATAATGCCTCTGTATCAGAAAAAAATCGAGGTCATGATGGTGACGCATCTTCATGAATTTGCAAAGAGAGTGTATGGGGAACAGCGTTCAGACTGTGAGTTCCTCGTGGCGGAACGTAAAGAAAATGGCGATCGTACCTTTCGGATGCTTCGCGGAAAACCGCACTATTCCAGTTATGGTACGGATTTATATCAATATATGATCGGAAAATTATAAAAAAACAATTGACAAACGCCTGTTCGCATAGTAAGATAGAAGAAACAAATGTTTGAATCATACGTTCGTATCATTTGTTCGGAATCTGTATGGCGAAGGAGGCTGCTGTCATGAAAAAAAACTGTTACCAGGAACGAGTTTCCGTTGTGTTGCCTTTTCTACGGAAAAGATACCCTGCATTATTTGTTCTCATTTTGATGAGTGCTATGTTTGTCCTGTCTGGCATTTGCGCGGAAGGTGCAGAAGAGAGGACAGATGAGGTGATCGGCTATGAGTCGGTCCTGATCTGCCACGGGGATTCTGTGTGGTCGATCGCCAAGGCAAATATGAAGGATCCGACAAATGCGCAGATCCGGGCCTATGTGGACGAAATTGTATCGTTGAACGATATTACTTCCTCGCGGATCCACGCGGGAAACTATATCCTCTTGCCGAAACATCGTTGATATCATACCGAAAACCGGATCATTGCTCCCGATCGAAATGAGGCTGTCACGACGCAGACACGGATCTTTTGTTCTGATTTGCGGAATCAATTGTGAGAAGCCGACATATTTATGTCAAAATTTGTTGATAAAATCTCAAATGTTAGCACGATAGAAAACATGACATAATATTTTTAGATAAGGGGCGAGTGTACTATGGATACATCAGGAAACAGGTTAGGTAAGCGTTTGGCGATCGGTATTTTATTTTTGTTCAGTTTGGTTCTTTTACTGCCGACAGATTCCCACGCGGCTTCCTTAAAGATCAAGATGAACGGCAAAACTTCCAATTACCGGAAGATTCAGTCTACC
>CAJTTQ010000059.1 GCA_910579145.1 uncultured Eubacterium sp. | reverse complement strand
TGGCTGATGTTTTTAAAGGTTCAGACTTAGAACCCGCCTTTTTAATTGCTATATACTGCGGACTTAGGGAAAGTGAAATATTCGGGCTGATGTGGGATGATATAGATTTTAATAATAAGACTTTAACAGTAAACAAGCAATTAATTTTTGTTGAAGGTGTCCTCACTCTTTCTAGGCTTAAAACCTTGGCGGCAACTCGAACAATAGAAATGCCCGACAACCTTGTTAAATTCCTTTTAGAGCGTAAAAAGGCAACCAACAGGGAAAAGGTCAACAAGGCATATAAAAATCGCTGTGTTGAGGTTGTAGAAGATATAAGGGGTAGAGAAACAGTTGAGATTGTGGGCGGTGATTTTGTCAACAGAAAATTATACAACGGATTGGGTGGAAAACTCTTGACAACTAACTCTTTAAAGGCTTATAGTAAAAAAATAAAAAATTTATACGGCTATTCTTTAAAAATGCACGATTTGAGGAAAACACACTTGACATTCCTTGCAAATAGCGGCTATCCTGTCAAGGCTCTAATGGAAAGGGCGGGGCATAGAAAACTTGAAACTACAATGAGATATTACATTCATAAGGATGAAACAATGAAGGAACAAGAACGGCGTATCATAAATACTATTGTTCTTGACGATCCTGTGATAAGCATTGAAATTGAAGGTAGGAAGATAGAAGTTAAAAAAAGTGAACTGGATAAGCTGAAAAACGAGCAAAAGTAGCTGTGTAAAAAACTGTGTAATCCTTTTTAATAATCCTGAAAACCCTTGAAAATAGCGTATATGTGTGTAATGTTCTATGACGAGGCGAGACATGGAAAAGCGTTTGAGGGCTTGCTGAAGAGGTATTTTGGATAAGTCCGAAAAGGTTTGAAAATTAGCGATTACGTTTATTTTCAGGGTACATGGGCGATGGCCTGTGTATCCTGATTTTTTTGATTCCAAAACCCGGAATAAGACTTGATCGCTCCTTACGTTCAGAAAGGAAAATCGTATGAAACAGAACAGCATTTTTGTAGAGGGGTTACAGGGAGCCGGAAAGACGACGTTTGTAAACAGGCTTTCAGAAAAATTGAGTGATTTTAAAGTGTTTCGGGAAGGGGATCATTCTCCCGTGGAACTGGCGTGGTGCGCGTATGTTACAGAACAACAGTATCAGGATGTGCTGGCAAAATATCCGTCACTCCGTACGGAAATAGCGGAGAAGACTTTGACAGAAAGAACCCATAAAATCATCTGCTATTCACAGATTTTAACGGATATCCCGGGATTTCACAAAGACTTGGAGGGATATGAAATATATAACGGAAACTGGGATAAAGAATCATTTGAGCAGGTGATCTTAAATCGTTTTCAAAAATGGGAGGCAGACAAACAGATTTTTGAATGTTCGATCTTCCAAAACATCATCGTAAATCAGATGCTTTATTTCATGACGCCGGAGGATCGGATCGTAGAGTTTTATCAGATGTTACGGGATGTTTTATCAGACCGGCCGTTTCAGATCATTTATCTGGATGTAGAGGATATTCCCGGGGCTGTTGATGTGATCCGCAAAGAGCGTGTAGATGAGCAGGGAAATGAATTGTGGTTTCAGATGATGACGGAGTATCTGCAAAATTCTCCGTGTGGAAAGGCGCATGCACTGGAAGGAATCGAAGGACTGATCTGGCATCTGGAACAGAGAAGGAGGCTGGAACATCGTATTATCGAAGAAGTTTTTAAGGAAAACAGTGTGAGATTAAAGGCGAAAAGTGACAGCGTAAAAGAATTTATAAAAAAGTGTTGACTCTCCTCCAGGGTCAGGATGTAAACTGAAATCAGATTCGAATCGAACATCGCGAAGGAGGTAAAAAGGATGCTGCAGATCGGGGAATTTTCCAAAGTGTGCCAGGTGAGTGTAAAGACGCTCCATCATTATGACAAGCTCGGATTGCTGGCTCCGGCAGAGGTGGATCGTTTTACGGGGTATCGCTATTATAAAGCGGAGCAGATCGACGACATGAATTACATACAGCGCCTGAAACGCTATGGTTTTTCTTTGGATGAGATCCAGCACCTGATTACTGTTTCGGATAAGGAAGAGCTCGTACATGCGCTGCGGCAGCAGAAGCTGAATCTGAAGCGGAAAAAGCAGGAGATGGAAATAATTCTGAACGAACTTCAGACACATATTTCTGTATTCGAAAGGACAGGTGACATTATGACTTATCAGAAGGGTTACACGATTGAGATCAAACAATCGCCGGCTATGAATGTGCTGGCGAATCGAAAGACAATGGGGGTGGATGAATTTGGCAAGTATTACAGTACGCTTTTTGAGCGCGTGCCAAAAGAGCGGGTTACGCCTACCGGATTGAATGGCGCAAGGTATTACGATAAGGAATTTGACAGGGAATCTTCCGATATCGAAGTCTTTATCGGGATCCGGGAAAAGGAGAAAGCGGATGTGGTCATGGAATGCTGTGAGTGCGCGATGACGGTACACCACGGGGGATATTCCACGCTCTCAGAGGCGTATGGCGCCGTCGTGACGTGGATTTCAGAACATGGCTACGAGATCGCGGGAGCGCCGTTTGACCTCTATATCAAAACGCAGTTTGATTCGCTCTCTCCAGAGGAATGGGAAACAGAAGTTTATTTCCCGATACGGAAAAAATAACAGGTTAAGATACCAATACACCAATAGATCCCAACCATCGGCATACAGGCAGATGGCTGGGATCTGATTCGTTTTGGGCGTTTTTTAGGCAGGAGCGCGGGACGGCGGAGCGGAGTTTTGGCGACAACCGGCCGAAACGATACATAAATCCATATCCATTTCCGTAAAATATAAAAGGCGTCGTCGTGTTACTATGCACGGCGGCGTCGTGGCAGGCGTCGCGGGCGGCGAATAAAAAATTTGCATAATACGGCTGTTTATGGTATACTTAAACGGATGTTACTTTAGTGTTTGCTTGGCAGGCTTGAGAAAGGAGGTTTCCAGTGAGCAGTGTGATTTGGCTTGTGATTCTTGCCGTCATGATCGTGATGGAGATCGTTTCACTCGGGTTGACTACGATATGGTTTGGCATAGGCGCCATCGGAGCGGCTATCGTGGCATGGATGGGCTATGGATTCTGGCTGCAGCTTTTGGTGTTTGCGGTACTGTCCCTTGTATCTATGGCATTGTTCCGTCCGCTTGCTGTTAAGTATTTGAATCGGGACAAGGAAAAGACGAATATTGATGAGGTAGTAGGTAAAACGGTCGTTGTTACAAAACAGATCGACAACGAGATGGCGGCCGGAGAGGTGCAGTTAAATGGGATGAGCTGGACGGCCAGAAGTGAGAGCGGCCGCGTGATCCCAGAACAGGAGAGAGTGACCGTGGTATCCGTGGAAGGCGTTAAATTGATCGTAAAATAAAGGACGGCGGACGCGTGACGGTAGTTTTTTGTAACAAGGTTAGCGACATAAATAATGTGAAGACCGGCTGGAGGCCGGGAAGAAAGGAAAGGTAAAATAAAATGGATGATTTAAACAGTGTGGGCATAAGCGGCGGCGTTGTGGTAGCGATCATTCTTGTTGTCATCGTGCTGATCATTTTTGCTTCCTGTATCAACATTGTACCGCAGGCGCATGCGTATATCGTCGAGCGGCTTGGCGGGTATCTGAGTACGTGGTCTGTCGGCGTGCATTTTAAGCTGCCGTTTCTCGACCGCGTGGCGAGAAAGGTAAATTTAAAGGAGCAGGTGATGGATTTTGCGCCGCAGCCTGTGATCACGAAAGATAATGTTACGATGCAGATCGATACGGTCGTATTTTTCCAGATCACAGATCCAAAACTGTATACGTACGGTGTGGAAAATCCGATCATGGCGATCGAGAACCTGACGGCTACGACGCTTCGAAATATCATCGGTGATCTCGAACTGGACCAGACGCTTACTTCGCGTGAAACGATCAATACGCATATGAGGTCGAGTCTGGATATTGCCACGGATCCGTGGGGGATCAAGGTGAACAGGGTGGAATTAAAAAATATCATTCCACCGAGGGAAATCCAGGATTCGATGGAAAAACAGATGAAGGCGGAGCGTGAACGGCGTGAGTCGATCCTCCGTGCCGAGGGAGAGAAGAAATCTACGGTATTGGTAGCCGAAGGTAAAAAGGAATCGGCTATTTTGGAGGCGGAGGCTGAGAAGGAAGCAGCTATCCTCCGTGCTGAGGCAAAGAAAGAAGCAACGATCCGCGAGGCGGAAGGCCGCGCGCAGGCAATAGAGGCCGTGCAGAGGGCAACGGCCGAGGGAATCCGTTATCTGAATGAGGCGGCGCCGTCGAGCCAGGTGCTTACGATCAAGAGTCTGGAGGCTTTTGAAAAGGCGGCTGACGGAAAAGCGACGAAGATCATCATACCGTCTGAGATTCAGGGAGTAGCGGGACTTGCGAAAGCGATTGCTGAGAGCGTAAAAGATTGATCCTGCAGCGATTCAGGCGTATAGAAAACGAGGCATTCCCCAAATTTGCTTTCTGGTATGGGAGGATTTGGGGAATCTTCTTTTCTTCGTATTCAAAAGCGACAGAAAAAGAATAGAAAAGAGGAAATGAGATGGACTTAAAAGGAAGAAGTTTTTTGACGTTAAAGGATTTTACTCCGCAAGAGATTACATATTTTTTAGATCTGGCTGCCGATTTGAAAGAAAAGAAGAGAAATGGCATCGCTCATAGAAATCAGGAAGGAAAAAATGTAGCTCTTATTTTTGAAAAAACGAGTACGCGTACGCGTTGTTCGTTTGAAGTCGCGGCGCACGATCTGGGGATGGGAGTGACATACCTTGACCCGAAAGGATCCCAGATCGGGAAAAAGGAAAGTATTGCCGACACGGCGAGAGTGCTCGGCCGGATGTTTGACGGTATCGAGTACCGCGGATTTGGACAGGAAATCGTAGAGGAACTGGCGGGAAACGCAGGGGTTCCCGTGTGGAACGGATTGACAAATGAGTATCACCCGACACAGATGTTAGCGGACCTGCTTACCATCCGTGAACACTTTGGATCGCTGAAAGGAATGAAACTTGTTTATATGGGGGATGCCCGTTATAATATGGGAAATTCACTGATGATCGCCTGCGCGAAAATGGGGATGGACTTCGTGGCCTGTGCGCCGAAGGACTATTTCCCGGCAGCGGAACTGGTGGAGCAATGTGAGGAATACGCGAAGGAGAGCGGCGCGTCCATTACGCTGACGGAAGACGTCATGGCGGGTACGCGGGGAGCGGATGTTATTTACACTGATGTCTGGGTTTCGATGGGAGAGCCGGATGAGGTTTGGGAGGAGCGGATCCGTGTGCTGTCGCCATATCAGGTCAATAAAAAGGTGATGGAAAACGCAAAAGATTCGGCGGTATTTATGCACTGCCTTCCGGCGTTCCACGATCTGAAAACAAAGATCGGGCAGGATATTTATGAAAAGTACGGGTTGACAGAAATGGAAGTGACAGATGAGGTGTTCGAGCAGTATGCGGACATCGTATTTGAGGAAGCAGAAAACCGTATGCACACCATAAAGGCAGTGATGGCGGCGACATTATGACAGGAAGCTGGAAAGGAGGGCCAATATGGGTAGTAACTTGAATTTGGAATATCGACATGACTGGATCCAGAAGATGGCAGGGATATGTGAGGCCAGCAGCACGATCGATTCGACGTTGTTCGATAAATATGAGGTAAAGCGCGGGCTGAGGGATCTGAATGGACAGGGTGTTTTGACCGGATTGACAGAGGTATCTGAAATCCGTTCCTATACCGTGGTTGACCATGATCTTGTCCCGTGTGAGGGAAAATTATTTTATCAGGGAATTGATATTGAAGATATTGTGGATGGATTTCTTCATGAGAAACGTTTTGGTTATGAGGAGGTTGTCTATCTTCTTTTGTTTGGGGAACTGCCCACAGAAGGCCAGCTGGAGGATCTGAAGGATATTCTCGCGGAATACCGCAAGAGCCTGCCGACAGGTTTTGTGCGCGACATCATCATGAAGGCGCCGAGTTCGGACCTGATGAATACGCTGGGACGGAGTGTGCTCACGCTCTATTCCTACGATGAAAAGGCGGACGATACTTCGACGGAAAATGTACTGCGTCAGTGTCTGGAGCTTGTGGCATTGTTACCGATGTTTGCCGTGTATGGGTATCAGGCAGCAAATTATTTCCATGAGGGGAACAGTTTCTTTTTGCATCCGCCGAAATCCGAATATTCGACCGCTGAAAATATTCTGCATATGCTCCGTGCGGACAGCCAGTTTACGCCATTGGAAGCGAAAATTCTGGATATTGCCCTCGTTCTCCACGCTGAGCACGGCGGAGGAAATAACTCTACCTTCACGGATCATGTCGTGACGTCTTCCGGGACGGATACGTATGCCGCGATCTCGGCGGCGCTCGGTTCACTGAAAGGGCCGCGGCATGGCGGGGCGAATAAAAAAGTTTCAATGATGTTCGAAGATATGAAAAAAGTGCTGAATGACTGGGAGGATGAGGATGAGATCCGTATGTATCTGACGGCGCTCCTCAATCGCCAGGCATTTGATAAATCGGGACTGATTTATGGAATGGGCCACGCCGTTTACTCTATTTCCGACCCGCGTGCCAAAACATTCCGGAAGTTTGTGAGAAAATTGTCGGAAGAAAAGAATATGATGGCAGAATATGCGCTGTATGAGAAGGTGGAGCGGCTGGCTCCGGAAGTGATCGCGAATGAGCGGCACATTTATAAAGGTGTCAGCGCGAACATCGACTTTTACAGTGGTTTGGTTTATAGTATGCTTGGCCTGCCGACGGAACTTTATACGCCGCTTTTTGCGATTGGACGTATTGCCGGGTGGAGCGCGCACCGTCTGGAGGAACTTGTCAATGCTGGAAAGATCATTCGTCCGGCGTACAAGGCAGTATGCCCGCACAAGGACTACATACCGATGAATGAAAGGAAGTAAGCGGATGGATGAGAGGCAGGTTCTTTGTGCTTGCAGCGCATATGAACAGAAATTTTACCTGAACCCCGTCTATTCTTCCCTGCCGGACGCGGTGCAGGAAGAACTGAAAATAATGAGCGTGATGCTTACCGCGGATGTGGGAGGGGTTTTTACGATGGCGTTTGAGGAAGATGGAACGCTGTTTCTCTCAACGACGGCAAAGGAAAATGATCTTACTTATGATGAGATCGGCAGTTATTTGAAGGTTAAGAAACTCCGGCAGGAGAAGGAAGAATTATTCGAGGGACTGGAGCAGTACTACCGCACCTTTTTTATGGATTAGCAGCGGGTGCAAACGAGATCAGGCGCATGGGACCGGCGCAGGAATGAGGAAGAAATGTTACTTGCAATAGATATTGGAAATACAAATCTGAATGTTGGCGTGTTTGATGAGGATCGGCTTTTGTTTACGTTTCGTCTGACGACGAATCTGCCGCGGACGTCTAATGAATTTGGAGAAGCCATCGTTGAGGCGATCAAACGCCATGGGATTGAGGCGACGGGGATCCATGATGTCATTATAGCGTCAGTCGTGCCGAAAGTAATGTATTCTTTAGTGAGCGGGATCAAAAAGTATTTTCACTGTACGCCGTATGTCGTGGGAAATGATACGAAGTCAGGAATCCATATCGCAGCGGCGAATCCGGGCGAGATCGGCGCCGACCGTATCGTGGATGCCGTGGGGGCTTACGTGCTGTATGGAGGCCCGGTCATCATCATCGACTACGGAACGGCGACGACGTATGATCTTGTGACGGAGGACGGCGTGTTCGCGGCGCGTGTGACATGCCCGGGAATCAAGATCAGCGCCAAGGCACTGTGGTCAAACGCGGCGCAGCTTCCTGAAATCGAGATTAAGAAGCCGGAAACGATCCTGGCCAAAAATACGATTACGAGTATGCAGGCAGGGCTGATGTATGGCACGATCGGGCAGACAGAGTACATTGTGCGCAAATTAAAGGAGGAGTCCGGCATTGAGCATATAAAGGTCGTTGCTACCGGCGGACTTGGCCGGAGCATTTCTGATGCGACGGGGGATATAGACATCTACGACCCAAATCTGACCCTTCAGGGTACCAGGCTCGTTTACGAGCAGACGAAAGCGGCTGAAAGGAAAGGAAAAAGGAGTCAAAATGGGTGAACCAGAACGGAAGGATGAGTGGTTGATCGGAGGGGTTAAAATTCCCGGACGGGTGCTGCTGGCGCCGATGGCAGGCGTGACGGATCTGCCGTTTCGTCTCCTTTGCAAAGAAAAAGGAGCCGATCTGATCTATACGGAAATGGTAAGCGCAAAGGGGCTGTATTATAACAGTAAAAATACGGGAGCGCTCATGGAGATCCGGGAGGAGGAGCGGCCTGCCGCCCTGCAGCTGTTTGGATCGGATCCGGATATCATAAGCAGTATGGCAGGACGAATAGAAGGAAGGAATTTCGACATACTGGATCTGAATATGGGCTGTCCGGTGCCGAAGGTGGTCAATAACGGTGAGGGTTCCGCTCTGTTAAATGACATTAAGCTGGCGGCTAAGATCGTTCGAATGACGGTAGGGGCTATAAAAAAACCGGTTACGGTAAAATTCCGCAAGGGATTTGGCGATGGAGAGGAACAGGCGGTCGAGATGGCGAAGGCGGTTGAGGCTGCCGGTGCGTCGGCAGTAGCTGTTCATGGACGGACGAGAGAACAGTACTACAGCGGAAAAGCGGATTGGAATATCATACGAAAGGTAAAGGAAGCCGTGTCAATACCGGTCATCGGTAACGGTGATATTTTCAGCGGGCAGGATGCCCGCAGGATGTTTGAGGAAACGGGTTGTGACGCGGTTATGATTGGACGTGCGGCGAGAGGGAATCCGTGGATCTTTACACAGATCAAGCACTATCTGGCAGAGGGTGTGGAACTGCCAAAACCTGATATGAAGGAAGTGTTTGCGATGATCGCGCGGCATGCCAGGATGCAGACAGAGTGGAAGGGTGAGCGGTATGGCATGCGGGAAATGCGCAGCCATATTGCGTGGTATACATCGGGGTATCCGCACTCGGCATCCCTTCGGCGGCGTGTGAATGAGATCGAGACGATCCGGGATCTGGAGCAGCTTTTTCAAAATTATATATAAAAAACAAAAGGAGGATATGATCTTGAACACAATACGAACAAGAATTACAGCAATTGCGATTGTCTGCTCGCTTATTATGGGGATCAGCCTGGGGACTTTGAGTTATATGTATTCCAGTGATGTGGCAAATGACGATTCCAAAGAGTTTATGCTGGCGATTGCACAGGAGAAGAAAACCGAGCTCGAGGGGATATTAACGAATATCCAGCAGTCCGTGGATACGCTGACGGAAATTTGTGTCAGCAGGCTCACCGATTTTAAAGCTTTTAAATCCGATCCTGCGTATGTGGAGCAATATACAAAAGGTATCGAGGATGTTCTTCAGAGCTTTGCGGAAAATACGGGCGGGGCACTTACCGCCTACGTGCGCTATAACCCGGATTTTACAGAGCCGACATCCGGCCTGTTCCTTTCGCGGAATTCGACGGAGGAGGAGTTTAAGAGTATAGAACCTACGGATTTCAGCAGTTTTGAGAAAGATGACCTCGAACATGTGGGATGGTATTATATCCCGGTGGAAAATAAGAAACCGACATGGATGGATCCGTACCAGAACCAGAACATCGGAGTGACGATGATCTCCTATGTCATACCGGTGTACATAGAGAATGAATCTGTCGGGATCATTGGCATGGACATCAGTCTTTCGACGATCGAATCTCTTATTTCCGAGGCGACGATCTATCAAAACGGATATTCGTGCCTGATTGATTCCAACCAGCGTTTTGTCGTACATAAAGATCACGAGCTGGGAGATGAACTGAGTGAAGCGGTCCCAGAGGTAGTGGACATTATTTCGGATGAGGGGAAAGAGAACCAGGTGGTTTCCTATACGGCGCAGGGAACAAAAAAACTGCTTTCGTATCAGAAGCTGAAAAATGGGATGACGTATATTTTAACGGCCACAAACGCGGATGTGTACGCGAAGTCAAATGCCCTTCTCCGGCTTATGATCATATTCTTGCTGTGCGGACTGGCGATTTCCTGCGCGGCGGGCTGGATCATCAGCGGCAGGATTTCCAGACCGATGAAGAGCATAACCGAAATCATAGGGAAGATCGCCCGTCTGGATCTTCAGCGTGATGACAGGGTGGCGAAGATAGCAAAACGAAAAGATGAGATCGGGAAGATGTCAGGGGAAGTCGAGCTTATGAGCAGGGAGCTGGAGGAAATGGCGAACCAGATCAGCCGGTCATGTACTGAGGTGAACCGGGGGGTCGCTTCTCTCGAAGATGTGATGACTAACACGGGAAATCTTTGTCAGGATAATTCCGCTACGATGGAGGAGATGGCAGCCGGAATGGAAGCGTCTGCCTCTACAACCGACCTGATCCAGAAAAATGTGGAACAGGTGAGTGGAAATGTACATATGATCAATGATATTTCGGAACGGGGAAAAGAAATTTCCGAAGAGGTGAAGAAACGCGCGGTAGAGCTGAAGAAGCATACGGAGACAGCGGACAGCCGCACCCGGGAGATTTACGGGGAGATCCGTGAAAAATCGGATCTGGCGCTCCATCAGGCGGGAGCGGTATCTAAAATCCATGAACTCGTTCAGACGATCAGTGATATTTCTTCCCAGACGAACCTTCTGGCACTGAACGCTTCGATCGAGGCGGCGAGGGCCGGCGAGGCGGGAAAGGGCTTCGCGGTTGTGGCGACGGAGATCGGGGCGCTCGCCAGTCAGACGCAGATTTCGGCGGATGATATCAAGCGGATGGTAAATGAAGTGGAACTGGCCGTGAAAAATATGGAATCCTGCATCGGGACATCCACTGAGTTTTTGGAAAATACGGTATTGACAGATTATCAGGAATTCAGCAAGGTGGGAAATGCGTATAATGATGACGCGGATATGTTTGAGAAATTCATGGGTGAGATCCATGATTCAGTTACAGAACTTTCCAGATCCATGAACGAGATCGTAAGTTCGCTCGATGTGATCAACAGGGCTGTGAATGAGTCGGCATCGGGTGTTTCGGACGTGGCAGGAAAGACGAATGAACTAGTGGAATCTACAGTACGCGCCGGAGAGATGGTGAGTCAGAGCGTGGAGAACATCGCGGAACTGGAGAGACTGGTAGGAAAGTTTTCTCTTTGACGAATATTACTTTACAAATAATAAAAGGCATGGTACACTTGTACTGTGCCTTTTTTCTTAGATCTAGTGTAGGAGTCATATGTTAGGTTCCAATCAGTGAAGGCATGTAAGAAAAGTCCAAATTTATTTTCCCATTCACAAAAACATGTTGACAAATTCGGAAAATAGGTGTAATATACCATTACAAAGAACGTGTGTTCCGAATTAAGGTTCGTTTATTATAAGATTTGGAGGATATTCAGAGATGGAGAAAGATCAAAATAAAGTAAAAGCGTTGGAGTCTGCGATCGCGCAGATTGAGAAACAGTACGGAAAAGGTTCCGTCATGAAACTGGGTGACACCGCATCCAGGATGGAGGTGGAGGCTGTTCCGACCGGCTCGCTGAGCCTTGATATCGCGCTGGGTGTAGGCGGGATTCCGAAAGGAAGGGTGATAGAGGTCTACGGGCCGGAGTCGAGTGGTAAGACGACCGTGGCGCTGCATATGGTAGCGGAAGTTCAAAAACGAGGCGGCATCGCCGGATTTATCGATGCGGAGCACGCGCTGGATCCGATGTATGCGCGGAACATCGGCGTCGATATTGATGAACTCTACATATCCCAGCCGGACTGCGGGGAACAGGCACTGGAGATCACGGAGACGATGGTTCGTTCGGGAGCGGTCGATATTGTCATCGTGGACTCAGTGGCGGCGCTCGTACCGAAGGCAGAGATTGACGGTGATATGGGTGACAGCCACGTCGGTCTTCAGGCACGGCTGATGAGCCAGGCACTCAGAAAGCTGACAGGTGTGATCAATAAATCAAACTGTATCGTTATCTTTATCAACCAGCTCCGTGAAAAAGTGGGAGTTATGTTTGGAAATCCAGAGACGACGACAGGCGGCCGCGCTTTGAAGTTCTATGCGTCCGTGCGTCTGGACGTGAGAAGGATCGAGACGCTGAAGCAGGGGGGGGAGATGATCGGAAACCACGTCCGGGTAAAGGTCGTGAAAAATAAAGTGGCGCCACCGTTTCAGGAAGCGGAGTTCGATATCATGTTCGGCAAGGGGATCTCGCGGGAAGGAGACGTGCTCGACCTCGCGGTGAAAAACGATATTATCATGAAAAGCGGCGCATGGTATTCCTATAACGGAGAAAAGATTGGGCAGGGGCGTGAAAACGCGAAAGCGTACCTCGCGGATAACCCGGCGGTGTTTGAAGAGGCGGAGAGGCTTGTCCGCTGTAAATATTTGGAGAAAAAAGCGGAGGAAGAAGCGAAGGCGGTAGCCAAAGCAGGTGCGGCGGATGCAGGCGTTGATACGAATGCGGAGGATAGTAAAAAAAGTGCTGCTGCAGGGAAAGAACCGGCGAAGAAAAGGGCTTCCGCGAAAGAAAGTTAAGCAGGTGTCCGTGTGATGAGTGTGTCGGAGAGAGAAGTGTCAAATCGAAAGGTGTTAGAACGAGAAGTGTCAGGACTAGAAGTGTTGGAGCGAGAAGTGTCAAAGGGAGGGTTTTCTGGCAGGGAGAAGACCGAAACGGAGGGAAAGGAATTTTTTTCCTGTGGGGAGGCAAAAAAAGCCGCAGAAAAGGCGATGGCACTCCTTCTATTCAAAGACCGCACAAGGCATGAGTTGGTGACGCGCCTGTACCGCGCCGGCTTTTCGGAGACGGCATCATCGGAAGCGATGGAGTATGTGGAGCGGTTTGGTTACATCAACGACCGCCGGTACGTGGAAAATTATGTCATGTTCCAAAAGGGGAAAAAGAGCCGGCGCGAGATGGTGTACCAACTGACGGAACGCGGCATAGAGGGAGAGGTCATTTCTGAGGTGCTGGAAGAGTGTGAATACGACGGTGAGCAGGAGGCGATCCGCATGCTTCTGAAAAAGAAGCTGAAAGGGCGGCTTTTATGCGAGACGTCGTATGAGGAGCGTCAGAAGATGATGGCATACCTCGGGCGGAAAGGCTACGAATTCCACACCATCAAGAAAGTGTTTTCTCAACTTGACAACGAGGGGAAAAAAGTGTAAAATTGAAGTGTTGTATTTACGTGCAATGATAACTAAATAAAGGAGGTGCTCCTGTGCCAGAGTTGAGTATTGGATTCATCGTTGGTGCGGTTGTCGTAATCCTTGCTCTTATTGCAATTACAGCACTGATCGTATGGAAAAGTGCGATCGCTTACCGGATCAAAGTCGGAGAAGCGAAGGTTGGAAGTGCAGAAGAGAAGGCAAGAGAGATTATAGATGATGCATTGAAGACGGCAGAAACCAAAAAACGCGAAGCTCTTTTAGAGGCCAAAGAGGAAAACCTGAAGGCCAAAAATGATCTTGACCGAGAGACGAAAGAGCGAAGATCAGAGATCCAGCGCTATGAAAAAAGAGTGCTGGCGAAAGAAGAAACTTTGGACAAGAAACTGGATGCACTCGAGAAACGGGAATCGAAACTTTCATCCAAGATGGCGGATCTTGAAAAAGAGAAGGAAAAGGTGGAAGAACTCCGCCAGAGCCATCTGAGTGAATTGGAGAAGATTTCTGGTCTCACCTCCGAGCAGGCGAAGGATTATTTATTGAGAACTGTGGAAGAAGATGTCAAGCATGAGACCGCAGTTTTAGTAAAGGAATTGGAACGTCAGGCAAAGGACGACGCGGACAAGAAGGCAAAAGAATACATCATCAATGCGATCCAGAAGTGCGCAGCAGATCATGTTTCGGAAGCTACGATTTCCGTCGTTCCGCTGCCGGGTGATGAGATGAAGGGCAGGATCATTGGCCGAGAGGGAAGAAACATCCGTACTCTCGAAAATCTGACCGGCATTGACCTCATCATAGACGATACGCCGGAAGCAGTCATTTTATCCGGTTTTGATCCGATTCGTCGAGAAATAGCCAGAATTGCTTTGGAAAAATTGATCGTCGATGGCAGGATCCATCCTGCGAGAATCGAGGAAATGGTTGAAAAAGCAAAAAAAGAAGTTGAAACACTGATTCGTGAAGAAGGAGACGCGGCGGCGCTCGAAGTCGGCGTACACGGGATCCATCCCGAGTTGATCCGCCTTTTAGGTAAAATGAGGTTTCGTACCAGTTATGGTCAAAATGCGTTAAAGCATTCGATTGAAGTTGCACATCTGTCCGGACTACTTGCGGGAGAGTTTGGCGCGGATGTCCGCATGGCGAAACGAGCCGGCTTGCTGCATGATATTGGAAAGTCGGTTGACCATGATATGGAAGGTTCCCACATACAGTTGGGAGTCGAACTGTGCCGCAAGTACAAAGAATCTTCACTGGTGATCAATGCGGTGGAAGCCCATCATGGCGATGTGGAACCGGAAAGCATGATCGCCTGTATCGTACAGGCATCGGATGCCATTTCGGCTGCGCGTCCGGGTGCCAGAAGAGAAACGTTAGAAACTTACACGAATCGATTGAAACAGTTGGAGGATATTTCAAATGCCTTTAAGGGCGTTGACAAATCTTTTGCCATTCAGGCAGGTAGAGAAGTTCGAGTGATCGTTGTACCGGATCAGGTCAGCGATGATGATATGGTGCTGTTAGCCAGAGATATATCGAAACAGATTGAATCTGAGTTACAGTATCCGGGTCAGATCAAAGTTAATGTGGTCCGTGAATCCAGAGTGGTAGATTATGCTAAATAAATGGGTTGATGGCATGAAATAGATATGACACCCGTTCGGATGCCGTATCTATAACACGAAAAATGAAATGATTACCTGCTGTATGGTGTGAAATACAGCAGGTTTTTTGTTCTAGTCTTTTTTTGCGGGGCTGGATTCTCAGTCATATCGGATCGTCTTCTCCGTGTATTTACGCTCCATGTCATGACGGATCTTTCTGTTTTCAACCGTTTCAAAAAGAATCGAAAAATCATAATCGGCAGGATATAACTTCTCGGCTGCCACATGAAGTTTCACTCTTTTATGATTGATCCAGATTTTCTTTCCGGGCAGCTGTACGCCCAAAACACCTTTTTTGTTGATCGGTTCGTATACGATACCGATTTTTTTATCGGGATATACCATCACACTGTCTCCGCGCCGGTATTCATAGCGGTGTTTTGCATTCCCTTTTTTATTTTTGATCTTTGTGATCCTACCTGTCTCCTTTTTCGGGATAGCCGTATTTTTTTGCTGAAAATGATACGTATCGACGGCTTTTTCACCATAGGCAGCCCGGATGGCCACGCGCAGCATCTCATTTGGCATACCAAGCCTGTCAGCGATATAAAAGGCACAGCTTTCGCCCGCTTCTCCGATCAACATTTGATATGTGGGCTGTAACGTTTCCTTATCGAACGTCATTCTCGCATTTAAAACATCCGGGGCCTGGTCCGCGTACTCTTTGACTTCCGGGTAATGCGTGGTTACCAGAAATAAAGCGCCGCTCTTTCGGAGTTCTTCTAATATGGCGATTGCAATTCCCATGCCTTCGGTTGGATCGGTGCCGGAACCGAGTTCATCCATAATGATCAGACTGTTTTTGTTTACCTCACCTAATACTTCCAGCACATTTTTTATGTGAGAGGAAAAGGTTGATAAGTTTTCCGCGATATTCTGGCCGTCACCGATGTCACACAGAAAGGAATTATTCATACAGATGTCTGCCTCCCCGCATGTGGTGTGTAATCCGCACTGTGCCATCATGCAGTTGAGCATGACGGTTTTGATCGCCACCGTTTTGCCTCCTGTATTCGGCCCGGTGATGATAATGCCCCGGATCGTTCCGCCGATCTGAAACTGGAGAGGAACATTGATTTCTTTATCCATCAGCGGGTGTCTGGCGTCTTTTAATGTAATCCTGCGTTCGGTATTGATGGACGGCTCTACTGCGTCAAGGTCGATGCTTAATTTCCCTTTGGAAAAGATGAAATCCAATTTTTCGATCATCGCGATATTTTCATTCATGGCGGCAGATGAGGCCGCGACCAAGGCGGTCAACGTGTATAAAATACGGTAGATCTCGTTTTCTTCACGTATTGTAAGCGTCTGCAATTCCTCATAACATTTTGCCACGCTTGCCGGTTCCATAAATAATGTATTTCCGGTTGCCGATCTGTCGATCACGCTGCCATTGATTTTTAGTTTGCATTCCTTTTTTACGGGAACGCATAATCGGCCGTTTCGCTTCGTGCAGTAGTGATCGGCCATGCAGTCTTTATGGGAGCGCATGACCTGGTTGGCCTTTTGTTTCATGTCTTCCTCACATTTGGCCATCTGGCTTCTGATCTGGCTGAGATCTTTGGACGCATGGTCGTCGACCATACCGCCCCGGATCTGTGTGCTGATTTCCGTTCGCAGTTCTTCCAGCGTATCCAGATTTTCTTCATAGTAGGCAAGAGGATTCTCGAATATTTTTCCACGTTCCAGGTAATCTTTCATGCGCCGGATGGCTGCTAAAAGTGTTTGTACCCGTTCGAGCTGGTACGGAGTCAGGCAGTCGCCTTTCTCCGCGATCATCATAATGTCTTTTATTTCTGTCAGGTTTTGCAGAGGCGGTGTTCCCAGTTTTTCCATCAAAGCCCTGCTGTTTGTCGTATCGCGCAGCTGTTTTCTCAGCTCGCTTTCGTCCAGGTAAAAGGACACGTCACGGATCTTTTCTTTTGCCCATTCCGTGACAGCCAGCTCCATCCACATATTTTTTACCTGATCGAATTCAATTTGATTTTCTATATTCATATTTCCTCGTTCCTTTCTTACGAACTCATCTTTCCAAATTTATTTGATTGTTACATAAAAAGACCATAGCAGCCCGAAAAGCAAAGTTACTATGGTCTTTCATGGAAACTCGTATATATCCGCATGTCTTCTAA
>CAJTTQ010000058.1:6237-17553 GCA_910579145.1 uncultured Eubacterium sp. | reverse complement strand
GGTTCATCTTCAACATGTTTTTGATTATAAACTTCTGCCTCAACACAACCCATTGATTTGTAAAAGGCTTGGCTCTCAACGGCTGAGTGTGCCGATATGTAAAGCTTTTTAGCCCCTTTCTGTTTCGCCCATTCCTTGGCCGCTAGAAAAAGCGTTCTGCCAATCCCCTTATTTCTCATATCTTCTGAGATATGGATACTGGACAAGTCGCAATACCCCTGTTCGTCACCAAATATTTCTGGCTCCACTGAAACAAAACCTTTCAATTTTCCGTCATAAAAAGCAGCATACACAAAACCATTAGAACGAATCGTATTTTTTAAGCAAGAAATCAGAATTTGGTAATCCTTTTCTGTCCAATCATCAATAAAAGGTGAATCTTTGATCATCCATTTGCCATTTTCTTTACGCCAGCATTTTGTAACAATTTGATGTCGGATAAAATCCTTGAACAATTCCCGGCAAATTTCCTCTGTATATAAAGCTCTACATACCACCATAAATTTTATTCTCCATTTTCTCTCTATGCCTAAAAAACCGTTTTTCTGCGCTGCCTAACTCCTACCCAAATGGGAAGTTATCCATTTGAGTGATCGAAGTTTGACGTTTTATCTGCGTCATCAACTTGTATTTTCACAACAATACTAACAGTATACCACGCCATTGTATCTAAGTCCACATCTTATCTAGATGAAACGCAAAAACTCCATGATATAATTTATATAAATAACCCTTACAACAAAAAAACTAACGACACGCCAAACCCCTTATCATAGGGTATCCCATCATCCAGACCAACATCCGCACAAAGCTTTTCCCCATATTTTTTAGCGAGATATAACCCCATCCCGGTTGCGTTTGACTGCCCCTGATAATTTCCCGTAAAGCCTTTATCGAATACGAACGGGGCGTCTTCCGGCTGTATGCCGTCGCCATTATTGTAAATACATATTTTAATCTTCTCCCCGCTCCGGCCTATGGAAACGGATATGCTTCCCTCTCTATTGTCCGCGTATTTTACCGCATTACTCATAAACTGCGATAAAATAAAGGAAACGATCTTGCGGTCAGAAACAACTTGGGCCTGCTCTAACCTGGCGTTCAGTGAAATCTTTTTTTCCTCCATAAATGGCCGGTATTCTTCCAATACGTCGCGGACACAGTCATCGAGCCGGAACGCGGTATATTTAATGTCGGTATTCCCTGTCTGCAGACGGGCATAATAAAGGATCCGTTCCACATCCTCATTGAGCCGGTGCCAGATATATTGAAACCGGTCGTATACGTAGGGCGACATCTCGCCTTGGTGGTTGCCGAGTACAAGCGCAGAAAGTGACAGGGGCGTTTTTACTTCGTGTACCCACGTCTCGATGTATTCCCGGTACCCGGACAGATCCACCGTTAGTTCATTGATCTGGCATAACAGGGACAAAAGGCGCGCGCAAAGTTCCTTGGCCGGCAGGCTGTCTCCAAATCGCGCCAGGACATCGGCTCTTGTTTTTTCACCAGGCGCATCCAGAAAACAGAGTAACACGGCTTCGTCTTTTTTTTGACGCCGCCACTGCGCCCACCACCCCACGATCAGCA
Source organism: uncultured Eubacterium sp. (assembly GCA_910579145.1). Classification (GTDB taxonomy): domain Bacteria; phylum Bacillota; class Clostridia; order Lachnospirales; family Lachnospiraceae; genus Eubacterium_F. Next base: position 15,966 of record CAJTTQ010000058.1, on the reverse strand, counting down.
TCAATACTGTAAAAAGAATAAGAAACAGGGATACCGATGCAATTGCCTCCCGGCGCACGATCCATGTAACAAAAATAAAAATAATGTCCGTACATAAAAATAATACGATCCAGTGCCACGACCGTCTGATCACCTGCTTACCCCTCTGATTCATAGACATTCCACCTCTAACAAATATCCCTTTCCCCTCACATTGTGCACGACCTGATCAATGCCAGCTGCCGAAAGGCTTTTCCTGAGCCGGCTCATATTGACCTGGAGTATATTTTCATCTACAAACTGCTCGGTCCCCCAGACGGCAGAAAATAACTCATTTTTGCTGACAAGTTCCGGATAGCGCTCTATCAGGCATCTCATGATCTTTCCCTCGGTTTCTGGAAGGATCAGAACCTTGTCGCCGCAAACCAGTTTATGTGTATCGGTATCCAGGACAAGTACGCCGGCCTGGACGATATTGCGAATCTTATGATACGTTTTCAATAAACGCTCCGCCCTGGCGAGCAGACGGTCGGGGTGGCATGGCTTTGTGAGGAAATCATCCGCCCCCAGTCCCAGCGCCGTCAACTCGTCCGACAGCGTATCTCTTGCCGTCAGTATCAAAATAGGGAACGAACCCCTCTTCTTTAATTTTTTACAAATTTCGTACCCGGACGTTCCCGGCAGGTTTACATCCAGTACGACAAGCTTCGGACTAAACGACGCGATCCCGTCCTCCACCTGTTCAAACGAATCCGGCGCGGCAGCGTCATATCCGGCCCGCCGGAACGTCGTAATCAATTCTTCCCGCAGATACATGTCATCTTCCACGATAACGATCCTGTCCAACCTGTCACCCCCTGTCTGTGATCCGGATCATTCCTTTGTCGTCTGAAGCATACGGATTTCGCGGTCTGCCATCCGTCGTACGATACTGATATAAAGAATTTCCAGTCCCGCAAAAATCACCAGCCCCAGTACCGCGAGCAGGGCTACCTTTCCAACGGACACGCCGACCGGCAATCTGGTAAAGCTTGTAAACATCGAGTAAATGGCCGCGGCGCTGCTGACGATGGCGGTAACGAGCACGAGCGAAAAATAGAACCGGATCTGACGGTTTACCGAAACACACATGGACGACGTATGTGCCCCTAACATCGAAAGCGTCTCGTAGCGGTGTTTCGTCTCCCGCTGTCCGATCAGATATTTCACCCCGATGACCGTGTTGGCGATGAGCCAGAACAGCACGCCGAGGTAGATCGTCAGATAACTTGCCGCCACCGTGTAAAACAGATTCCGGCCAATGCCGCCCAGATAGCTGTCGTATTCGATCCCCGCCGAAGTTACTGCCGCATTTTCCGTCGGATTCTCCGTCGTTAGACCTTCCGTCTGGTCGAGCAGCCCTTCCATATCCTGAATGGCCCGCATCAGTCCGGCCTCTTCCACAACCCGGTCGGAAAGCCTGACATTCCAGCAATATGCACCTGGTTCTTCTGCCAGCTCCCGGTAGGTCTCATCCGGTACGATCAGCGCGAGATATAACGTGATCGCCCGGTCTGCCACGACATTATCCATACAAAGATCCGGCAGGAGTTCATACGCCTCTCCGTCTATACCGATGGACACGTTTCCTTCAAGTACCTCCTGCCAGATCAGGCCGAAATCCCCGTCATTTCCCATTGACGTATAGATGGCCGCCTGCCCGTCGGAAATCTGAAGTTCCTCCTTGCCCATACTTTGCAGCATATGATTATACGAACTCTGTGCGATCACGTAGTCGATGTGGAGGTTTTCGATGATATTTTCGATCAGATCCGATTGTTCGAACGTGCGCATACCCGATCTTGTAAGCGCGGTAAGCGCATCTGCCAGCCCCGATATGTCAACCTTTCTGTCCCCCCCGTGGAAATCCCCGCGCTTTATCATAGACAAGTACATAGGGAAACTGTCCTGCACCATTTCCCGCACGCCGTCCTGTTCCAGTACAGCGTCCACCTGCTCTTCCGTTCCAAACAGCGACAGATCCACGCTGCGGCTGTCGGATGACCGCCCAAATCCCATGGAAATGCCGTATGAAATACACGCCAGCGCCATCAAAAGCAACAGTGAGGAAACCGCCAGCGATCGATACTGAGACAGTACATTTTCCTGCACCTGCCTGGCCGTAAAGATCTGTAACCCCACCGCATGTTTATTTTTCGCGCGGATCCACAGTCCGAACATGCCTCCGAGACCGCGATACAGAAGAAATGTACCGGAAATTCCGAACACAAATACGGAAAGTACGACAGTAATACGCAGGGAATGAAGGCGGAACATGCCCAGACCATAGGCATACAAAAGAAATCCAAGTCCCGCTGCAAAACATAACGTACTGCGGAAACCGGAAGCCACCGCCTGCTTCTTTACATCCCCGTCCTGGAAAAATTCCGCCGGTTCCTTTTTGGCGATACCGATACAGAGGATGAACATCGATAAAAGCTGTACGAGGACAAACCCGCACACCGTCCAGCAAACGGCGCCTGGCGAGAAGGAAAAGCGGTGTCCGAGAATCCCGAGCCCCACGATCCTGGCAGTGGCAAGACTGATCCCTTCTGTTATAAACAGCGCCACCGGAAGTCCGATCAGCAAAGAGACCATGCTGCTCCAAAGCGTTTCACAAAACAACAGCAGAAACAAGCGACTCCGTCTCATCCCAAGCATGAGATACATGCCGAGTTCCCGCCTGCGGCTGTCGATCTGATAGCGGCAGGCAAAGTACACGAGGAAAAATACAAAAAACAAAGAGACCGCGTACACGAGCGGCAGCAATGCCATCAGTTTTTGTACGGCATCGCTCTCGATCGTGGAAAGAAAGTGCATGACATCCAGTTCCCCCAGGGAAAGCAGCGTGTAAAACGCGATGATGGCCGTCACCAGGGAGCCGAAAAACAATCCGTTTCCCTTGCGGTTTTTTGCGGCGTTTCGCCGTACCTGTTTAAAGAACATGCTCGCTGCCACCTCCCATCTGCGCCATCACAGCCGCAATGCGCTCGTAAAAGCCGGCGTTCGTTTCATTCTGCCTGTTCCTCCGCAGTTCATGGAAGATCGTTCCATCCTTGATAAACAGGATTCGCGAACAGTAACTGGCCGCACTGGCGTCATGTGTCACCATCATGATCGTTTTGCCTTGCTCACGATTGATCGCAGCTAATTTATCCATCAGAATTTTGGAATTTCTGGAGTCAAGGGCCCCAGTCGGCTCATCTGCGAGCACGAGGCTCGGGTCGGAGATCAGCGCCCTGGCCGCCGCCACACGCTGTTTTTGACCGCCGGACATCTGGGATGGGAATTTCTCCAACACATCGGTAATATCGAGCATCGCCGCGATCTCTTTCATATCCGCTCCCGCTCTTTCTGCCGGAACGCCGTGCAGCGACAGCGGAAGAATGATGTTTTCCCTCGCTGTCAGGTTATCGAGCAGCTCAAATTCCTGAAACAGAAATCCAATCTCCTTTCCGCGGTAGTCCGCGAGCTCACCGCCGCGGAAACCGGATAGATCCGCCCCGTGCAGAACGATCTTTCCCGATGTCGGCTTCCGCATCGTCGCGATACAGTTCAACAGCGTCGTTTTTCCGGAACCGCTGGCGCCCATAATGCCTAAAAATTCCCCCTCCAGCACACGAAAGGAAATGCCTTTCAGCGCTTCCGTTTTATTTTCGCCCCTTCCATACGTTTTGGTCAGGCTCTCCACCTGTAACAGTTCTTTTTGTGTATTCATAACAGGTTACTCCTTCCTTTCTGAATTGTATCAGGATTGGGGCTGTCATTTCCCGACAGCCCCATATTCCCATAGGGATATTCCCTATGAGCACCAGTATATCAGCAGGAGGATTGAAAAACCACTTACAGATGTTGTAAGGTTTCCGTTTCTGCGAACGTATCAAACGATTGAGCATAATGTACTACGAGCACAATGCACTATGAGTACATTGCACTAGTCGGGAGACGGCAGCCAGACGATGATCCTCGTGCCCAGTCCTTCTCGGGAGAGGATTTCAAAATGCCCCCGGTGCTTATCCACGATCCATTTGGCGATCGAAAGTCCGAGTCCGGAACCTCCAATGCTGCCGTTCCTCACTTCATCCGAGCGGTAAAACCGCTCAAAAATCTGGGAAATATCCTGTTCGATCATACCAATCCCCGTATCCTGCACCGAAAAGAAACTCTCCTCTCCCTGTACGCCGACGGCAAACATGATCTCGTCATTTTTTTTCGTATATTTCCTCGCGTTGTCCGCTAAAATGCGCATCGTCTGTTTTAGCATCGTCGGATCGCCCAAAATGAAAACCTGCTCTGGGTCATGAGAGGCTGGTTCCTGAAACGTATACACATGGTCTGAGTCGATCATCACCGATTCTTCGTACACTTCGTTCATCAGCTCATTCAGGGAGATCTTCTCTGACACGAGTTTCTGGCGCCCGCTATCCGAACGGGCGAGAAAAAGTAACTGTTCAACAAGAGACGACATGTGTTCGGACTCGTGCTTGATCGCCTCAATCCCTTCCGCCAGCACCGTCTCATCTTCCTTTCCCCACCGGTCCAGCATATTGACATAACCCTGGATCACGGAGATCGGCGTCCGCAGCTCATGGGAGGCGTCCGATACAAAACGGGACTGTTGGCGGAATGATTCCCGCATCCGGTCGATCAGGTTGTTCACCGCCAGTTCAAGCCCCTTTAACTCTTTGTCTCCGATATTCAAATGCTCATCCCCGCTCCCCGGGTTCACATTGGAGATCGCATCCTCCAGCCGGTGGAATTTACTCTCATCAAAGGCGATGCTGCTCAGCTGTTCCGCCTTTTTTGCCAGTTTATTTAGCGGAAGCAGCTGCTCCCTCACCTTTCTGGCGCCAAAAAGCAGACCGCGCAACAGCGAAAAGACCTGCGCGACGCCGAAACACGACAGGCAGATCAGAAAAAAGATGACGAACAGCGTGCTGTCAAAACGGACAGGCGTTCCACTTCCGTCATTTACGACATAAAAGACCACCTCTTCCGCCCGGTCCCATTGCAGCGAGCGGAAGCCCCGGTCCCACACAAAATCGCCGAACCGGTTGATCTCCACGCAGATACACCAGCTCACGATCGCCATGATCGAGAGGCACAGATCCATATTAAGGTAAGAAAAGAACTGCCGCAACACAAAACTGCGGTTGATCCTGCGCGCGATAGAGGAGGTTTTGGTCCCCTCTTTTTTTGTTTTATTTGCATTCATATCTCGGGTTTCCTCCTCGGTCATCCCTGTTTGTCTTCGCGGATCACGTAACCTACGCCGCGCACCGTCTGTATCATTTTCATGCCAAACCGCTCATCAATCTTACTGCGCAGATAGCGGATATACACGTCGATCACATTCGTCTCTCCCGCGTATTCGTACCCGCACACGCGGTCGAGCAGCGTATCCCTGGTCATCACGATGTTTTTATTTTCCAACAGGATCTTGAGCAGTTCAAATTCCCGATTCGTCAAGGAAACCGGCTCCTCGCCGCAGAGTACTTCATACCGCCTCTCATCCAGCGTCAGCTTGCCAAACGTCAGCTTTTTTTCCTCCGCGTCCGCATCTAGGCCGGCTTCATTTCGAAATGCCTGCTGTCCTGCCGATTTTTTCAGCACGAGGCGGATCCTCGCCAGCAGTTCCTCAATGGCAAATGGTTTCGTGATATAGTCGTCGGCTCCGCCGTCCAATCCCGCCACTTTATCCATCACCGCGTCACGCGCGGTCAGCAAAATGACGGGAAGGCCGGACGACCGGCGCAGACGGCGCAGCACCTCGAACCCGCTCAACTCCGGGAGCATGATGTCGAGAAGCATCAGGTCATAGGTTCCCGTCTGCGCGGCAGAAAGGCCTTCTCTCCCGTTCGTCACCTTATCCACGTCATAGCCTTCGTGCTTTAACTCCAGTTCCACAAACCGGGCGATCTTTTCCTCGTCTTCGACAATTAAAATCCGTTCCGCCATTTGCTTCCTTCCCTTTCCATTCTTTCCTTCGCGATGCAGGATATTATTCCGAGTCCCTCTCCGTAAACTCTTTTTTGATAGAGTCCGCCGCCTCGGCCGCGCGGTCCATCGCTTTGTTTACATCGACAGTAACCTCATCCACTCCCTCAAATGAGTAGCGGCATCCCAAAAACAGCCCTGCCACCAACACCCAAAAGAGGATCCAGAAAAACAGGATAGTGAGGAGAACAAAGACGGTCACCGGCACGCGGATGATATTTTCCTCATTCCGATCCACGCGAAAATACGTCTGATTCCCCTTTTGGATCACCCTTCCGCACCAGTTGAAAAAGCGGTTGCAAGAATCGCGAAAGCCGCTGTTCTTCTTTTCCATTCCCACATCTTTAAAGTCCTTCGGTTCCTCATACTGCGTCGTATAACTTGTTTTACCCGGCTTTTTCACCTTGCCCTGCTGCTCCAGATAAACCATGGCGTCCAGCATATTGCCGCCGCACTCATCAAGCGCCTTTTTCGCCTCTTCATAACTGACATCTGCCCGCTCGCGCAGGCGTTCTACTTTTTCCAAATCATCCATGATCGTATCCTTCCTTTCGTTTTTTCTTATCATACCGTTCATCCATTAAACGGACATTGAAGGAACATTAAGATTTGATTAATTTTAAGTGAATGCCCTCGGACGTCCATATGCCGCCATTTTTATCAATCAGGATGCAGGAAATATCATCGTGTTCCCGCTCAAAAGCGATCGCCCGCTCTTTTCCCATGACAAACATGGCCGTGGCGATACTGTCCGCCGTCTCCCCGTGTTCACACAAAACGGTCACGCTCGTCAGATCACTTTCTGCGGGCGCTCCCGTTTTTTTATCCATAATATGATGGTAACGGACGCCGTCTTTCTCAAAATAGCGCTGGTAGGAACCGGATGTAATGACTGCCGTCTGTCCCACTTCGATCGTTCCGAGCATGCTCTCACCGTCGGCAGGATCGGTGATCCCCACCGTAAATGGCGTCCCGTCCGGCTTTGTCCCGTAAGTCTGCACATTTCCGCCGAGGGAGACGACCGCCGCTTTGGCTCCCCGGTCCCGGAACAATTCCATCAGCTTATCCGACACATACCCTTTGGCAATACCGCCGAGGTCGATCTGCATCTGCTCCGGCATGACAACCGTATGATCTTCCTCTAACCGAATCTGGCGGTAATCCACGGTGCCCGCTATTTTCTGGCGCTCTTCTTCCGAGGGGACGCGGTACTCTTCTTCCGTAAACCCCCACGCCCGCACGAGCGGATAGATTGAAATATCAAATATTCCCTCGGTCTGTTCCGATATGGCTATGCTCTTTTGAATGAGTTCGTATGTTTCCTCCGACACCTGGACCGGCTGCCCGCCGGCCCGGTTCAATTTCGCCACATCACTCGTCTCCACATTGACGGAAAGCCGCTCTTCATATGTCTGGATCAGCGCCCGCGCCTCTTTTAACAGCTGCGAGGCCTCTTCTCCGTATACAGTCAGATTCATGATCGTATTCATCGCAAATATTTCCGCAGTCTGTTTTGTTTCTACTGCTGCTTCGTTCGGTTCTGCCCGGTTTGATGTCTGACTTCCCGTCCCGCTGCAGCCGGCCAGCATAACGATACAAAGACAGATCAAACAAAAGATCCTCTGCCGCCTCATCGCCCCGCCTCCCCTCTGTTATTCTGTTCCGCCGTTCCTCTGGAATAAATACAGCCGCAGTAATTCTGGCGGTACAGATCATATTCCCGGGACAATTCGATGCTTCTCTTATACCCGTTTTTCTTTTTAAAATCCGACGGCAGATAGGAAATGCCGTATTCATCGGCAAGCGCTTCCCCGATCTCCATCAGCTTGTCCGCATTTTTATGCGGACTGATCGATAACGTCGTACAAAAATACGCCGCGCCCGCTTCCACCGCCATTTGGGCCGTCTTTCGAAGGCGCATCTCATAGCAGACAAAACAGCGCCTGCCGCACTCCGGTTCCCTCTCCAGTCCCTTTGTCTTTTCAAAGAACAGCTTGTCTTCGTAATCGGCATCGGCAAATTCGATCGGACCGGGAAATGGCTTTTCCCGGACGAGACGTTTAAGTTCGGCTTTCCTTTTTTCATACTCCGCCGCCTCGGTAATATTGGGGTTGTAAAAAAACAGGATCAGGCGGAAATAACCGGACAGGTATTCGAGTACGTAGCTGCTGCACGGCGCGCAGCAGCAGTGAAGGAACAATGTCTGCTCCGATCCGGTCTGCGATATACCACACAATATTTCGTCTAACTCTCTCTGATAATTTCTTCTGTTCATCATTCTCTTCCCTTCTAGCGAAGCCCGATGACCGCGCATAAATTCCCCCGCCGGCCATTCGTATAGCGGTGGGAAAAGAGCTGTTCCTGATGTTCGTACGTGCAGACGCCGCTCACACAAATATGCTCCGGCCGCAGGCCAGCTTCCTCTAAAATGATCCGGTTTGCCTGCCACAGATCGAGCTGGTAGTGTCCATTCTCTTTTTTGTCATATAGGGCATCCCGGTGTCCCTCATCAAACGCCAGATCAAACTCCCGTATGACTGCCGCATCGACTTCATAACAGGCCCGGCAGATTGAAGGGCCGATGACCGCGCGCAGATCCTCCGGCTCGGAACCAAATTCCTGCCCCATGCGCTCCACCATCTTCTCTCCCATTTTCTGTACCGTCCCCCGCCAGCCGGAATGGGCGTTTCCGACCGCCTGATGCACGGGATCGTAAAATAGAAGCGGCACACAGTCCGCAAAAAACGTCATCAAAACGACGTCTTTCTCATTTGTCACCAGACCATCCGTTTCACGGATGCTCCGCTGTTCTAGAAAGACTTCCCCGCAGTCTCCAGTGCCGACACGCCGTATGTTCGTGCTGTGAACCTGATCGGTAAGCACGAGTTCTGACACATCATATCCGACGGCCCGCGCAAAAAGCCGATGGTTTTCCCTCACATCGGCTACCGCGTCGCCTCTTGTAAAACTGAGGTTCATCGTCGCGCTGTCCCCGCTGCTCACGCCGCCCAGTTTCGTGGAAAAACCGTGTACGAGCGGATATTCCTGCAGAAACGGAAACTGCAGGAACGGCACGCCTTCCCGCTCTACCCACATGATTTTTTTATTTTTTTCGATCCAATTGTCCATATCGTTACAAAACTCCTTTTTTGTCTTGAATAACTTTTCTACATTATAGTATACTACAATTAGAATAAAATGAACAAGTTTTTTACGTCCGCGGGAGCTGTTTTTTTGGAAGTATTATGTTCCGTTTTCCCGCAGAAATGGAGGAAGTATGCCATCTTTATACGCGCACCATTCATTTGGAACAAAAGTATTCCGGGACTTACCGGCAGATTTGAAAAAGATCATCCGAACATATCCAGAAGCGTTCAAAGCGGGGCTTCAGGGACCGGATTTTTTATTTTTCTACCGCCCCTTTTTCCGCTGCCATACAAATAAGCTCGGACACGCCCAGCACAGGGAATCCTTTGAGGAATTTCTCGAACAGATCCGGCCCACCATCCGCAGGAAGGGGAAGGACTGCGGCGAATACGCTTATTTACTCGGCTTCATCTGTCATTTCATGCTCGACAGCGAGAGCCACACGTTCGTGATCCCCAAATCAAAAGAACCCGGGTATAACCACCTGGTCATGGAGATCGAATTTGACCGGTATCTGCTGAAAAAAGCCGGAAAAAACCCGCTCCATTACCCAGCATGGAAATACAT
>CAJTTQ010000058.1:0-6227 GCA_910579145.1 uncultured Eubacterium sp. | reverse complement strand
TTAGACGCCGTCCACGGCATTTACCGGTCGTTTGAAGTATCCAGGAAAAAAATTAAGAAATCGTTGAAATCAATGTCGCTCGTGAAATGGTTTTTCACCACGGGGAAATCCGTTCGGAGAATGTGCATCCGGACCATCATGTTCCTGTCCGGCTACTATGAAAAACTAGAAGGCCATATGATGGATCTCATTCCAAAACGGACGGCTTCAAAAACCAATCCGGTCTTGGAACGGATCTATAGGGAAAGTATCGCAAAATGTGTAGAAATGATCCGTAAGTTTGATGAAACCGTTCTTACGGAGGATCCGTTTGATGAGAGGTTCCGCACGACGTTTCAGAGTAATAAGTTTATATGAAATCCCTCATATATTCCCACCGGAATATCGGTTCCAAAATCATATTGCTCGACGACATCATGTTCAAACCAATAAACCATTACCCTTTGTTTTTCCGGATCAACGATCCAATACTTCCGGACACCCGCCGTGTGGTATTTGAACAATTTTTCCATATAATCCCTTGACTTGCTGCTGGGTGATACAACCTCTATCACCCAGTCCGGGGCACCGTGGCATCCCTTTTCATCTAACTTTGAACGATCGCAGATAATAGAAAGATCAGGCTCCACATAATTTAAATCATCCTGATTTAAAAACACCGCAAACGAAAATATTTTTCCGTCGATCAGTTCTGCGCGTTCTCCGTCTGGCAGTGCATAAATTTCTTTTTTCTCAAGGCATCCATACAATCACCTCCGCGGTCTGTTTTATATTATTTATTCCAGTGGCCAAGCTTCGGCAGCTCTGATTCAAAGTACACCCGCGCCTGCTCTGGCGGCCATTCTTCATTAGACATATGTTCCACAAGAAAATCTGTCAATTGTTCCAGACTGTTATAAACGAACGCTCCATCCGTATAGCACCACTTACAATATTCTTCATTGAATGTCCCGTCAACCTCTTTACTGATCGAAGACTCATCCAACGGCATGCCGCAGCATTGGCAGATCAGCTTTCTTGGAGAACCAAGAAGCGTATTGATCGAAACATCAAACAGTTTCGACAGCAGTTTCAGGGTTTCCGTATTTGGTACGGTTTCACCCGTTTCCCACCGGGATACCGCCTGGCGGGTTACATAAAGTTTTTCGGCCAGCTCATCCTGGGATAATCCATGTTTCGTTCGCAGTTCAAATATGATCGTTTTTGTTTCCATAATTATCATCCCCTTTCACGGAACATTATATCATGGATACTTTTGAAAGCCAAGCAACAGGCTGTTGCTATTTTAGGTGAAAGAAATGGCAAAAATGAAGCCGCCGCTTCACGAATTTTCATTCGCTCATGCGACAGCCCCAGTTCTTGTTTATCGACTATTTTATTCCTTTGTAAAGAAGATCTTTAATGTATTGTACAAATGGATATGCCACTGATTCATATCATGGATTCCACCTGGTATGATGACAAAATCATAATTGCGGCCGGGAACCAAAATGTTAGAACGAACCAACGCTTTCTGCATCAAGTCTAACTGTCCAGACAGCGCAAAGTCCTCCGATCCATTACCACAATATATGAACCCAAGTGGCATACCATTTGCTTCACCCTCTTCGATTATTTTATTAAACCGATCCGCATCAGCATCATTTCCGTTCTCTGTTCCAAAGTAGCCGGAGTATGGGGCATACCATGCAAACAAGTCATAATTTCCGAAGAATGCAGAGTGGTATGTCGTGTTAGAACCCATTGATAATCCTGCAAAACCACGATGCATACGGCTTGCCTTCAGACTTTCTATCGATACATCGCCGCCTGCATAAGTAGAATACTTGGCCTCAACAGCCGGAATCAGGTCATTTCGCAATTCGTGCTGGAACAGGATGGTAAGGTCAAACGCATTACTGGGTTCAGGAACACCTTCTGGACGATAGAAGGTAGGGTTTACAATGATACATGGCTCACAGTATCCGTCCTCAAACAGCCGGTTAAGCATATCCCGGTTGTGAGTATAGTCACCGTAAATATTATCCCCTTTGATCCATGTATCCGCATTCTCGCCTCCGCCGTGCATCAAATATAAGATATTATATTTCTTTTCAGGATCATAGTCATATGGCAGATAAACATTCGCCCATTTCTGGATCTTCTGTGAATTGCCCGGATCGTATGTCTCGGTCTCGTACTCGATCTTCTCAATTTTCCCTCTGTGAGTCGTTGGTTTCGTTGCAGAATCAGGTACTTTTGTAACAAATCCATTTACAATACTTTCATCCTGTGTACCGCGTTTAAAGATACGTCTTGCAAAATTATATAAACCGGCTTTAAATAACTCCTTATCATGCTCTCCATCCATCTCAAGATACAGACATTTCGATCCGTTATCTGTCAATGTCTTATGATAGGAAGCCGGAGCTTCGCCTGCCACATCATCACTCGTTCCCTTCTGGATCATAAGGAAGGTAACATCTTTATATTTTTCATCAATGCAAAAACTGGTGTTATCGAAGGAACCATTTCCCCCATCATATGGCAATAACCCTTCCACTGGAGCGAATGCGCCCATATATGCTACCTGTTCAGGAAGCGACAGACCAATGTTCAATGCAATGCGGCCGCCAAGACCGTATCCGGCTACCGCTGTGTTATGGCGCTCCTCTGCTACCGGATATTTTGCTTCTACCTCCGGTTTTAAAACATCAGCAAAATCTTTCATAACATCTTCATCTTTGTCACTACTGATATTCGGCATAACTACGATCATATCTTCAGCGGCTTTAAATGTAACTGCATTATCAATAATCTGATCCGCTGCCATATCGTTCCATATGCTCTCCGTATCATTTTCACCGTGGAAAAGATATAATACCGGATACTTTTTATCCTGTGAATAATCTGCAGGAAGCTGTACAAGAACCTTATGTGTCTTATTTGTCGTCTTTGATACATAAGTAAACTCTTCTATCTGTCCCTTTTCCACATTCTCCGAAGCATCTGCAAATCCATATGGAACATCAGCAAATGTATCGGTTTCCGGGAACGGACCAACCGTAGGTACCGGTGTAGCGGTAGGTTCCGGTGTGGCTGCAGGTTCTGGTGTAGCCGTAACTCCTGCATTATTGTTTGTTGCTATTGGCGGTACGGTAGGCTGTTTCACGTTAACGCTCCCCTTTTCAACCTTTACCGTACATGTTAATGTTACCTTTTTCGTTTTCTTTTTCGCGGTACAGACCACCTTTGTTTTTCCAGCTTTTACGCCTTTTACAACAAATGCCGTTTTACCTTGTTTGGAAACAGTTGCAATCTTTTTATTTTTAGACTTAACTGTTAACTTATAACCCTTCGCTTTCTTTACCGTAACTTTTTTCTTTGCCTTTTCCTTGACTTTAACCGTCTTGGTTGAAAGTACCGGCTTAGATGCCTTTTTCGCCTCTACCCGGGCTCCCGGCATAACGACCTGCGCAACTAATGCAGTCGCCAGCAAAAGTCCTGTACACTTTCTGGTGAATTTCATGTTGAAATACCTCCCCTCTTTTATTGACAGTGCTTCAGAAACATTAGAAATACTTAGATTAACTCTATCACTTTTCCCTGATGTTGTCAATCATCCGTCGTTATTCGGCTGCTATTGATCACCGTATATGTTAAGGCAATAGATCTTTCTCTAAATACACAAATTGTAACTCATCATCAATCACTTCACGTTTCAATATTTTATACCCCATTCTTTGATAAAATCTGATATTGCTCTCGCTTCTCGTGCTCGTAAAAAGTTCATAACGCTTCCCGGGAAAATATCCTTCGACTTCTTTCAAAAGTACCGCCCCATACCCGCAGCGTCTGTGCCTGGGATGAACCATTAACTTCCCGATATACACTGTCCTGTTATCTTCTTTTGCCCGCACCGAACCGATGATATTTCCATCACTGCCCCGCATTTTGAGAATAACTCCTGTGTTGTACTCATCGATCAGCTCGTCCAGCGTTTGATTTAGAGGTGGTATATTTCGGTTTTCAAATAAATTTGCCTCACTTTGATAGGAAAGGTACTGAAGCTGCAAAATCTCCTGTAGATCCTCAAAATCTGCTTTTTGTATGCCTCTCAGGTCACCTCGATAAGCATAACGTTCCCGTTCACAATAATAAGTACAATGTATCTTCTTTTCTAAAAGTTCTGATACCTTTATATCTTTAACTTGAAGTTCATATTCATAACTGGAAGCTTCATCAAAATATAAATAGGCGATCATTTCACCAGCACAGGCAACACCCCACACAACATTTTTCATCGCGGGCACATATTTTGCGACAGCATCCATAAAATCTGATAATCTGTCGCCATCCCTGTAATCTAACTCTTCTGCATTGGGAGCATGACAATCATCACTCATACATACGCTGTCCCGTTCGGCATAAATTTTATGAAACTTTCCGTTTTGTCCTATCATTTAAAATCCTCCGTAAATTGTTAATCGTCTCTAAATGCGGTAAAAAAAGCCTTCTTCCACTTTAACAATTTGATCGATCTAAATTCCCTGCTTTTTCTGGCAGATGATTTTCAAATACAAAAACATTAACTTTTCTTAGTATGTTTGCTCCCATTCATTACGTATTATTGCATATAAAGTACAATCATGAAATCCGTCCCGCGTTTTATAATAATGCCGCAAAAGACCTTCATGGTGCATACCAATCTTTTCCATCACTTTTCTTGACGCACAATTTTCTACCGCACAAAAGGAATCCATTCGTTCAATATCCGTATGACGGAACATATAATCAATAACCGCTCTCGCCGCTTCACTTGAATAACCCTGATTCCACCAGCGACTGCCAATCTTATAACCCAATTCACCTTTGAAATCATATTCCGAGGTTATCGTAATGCCAATTGACCCGATCATTTCACCAGTTTTTAAGTACATTCCCCAGTAATAAGTAGAATCATGCTCATAATTTTGAATCCATTGCACGATCATATTTTTTGTCTCATCTATCGATTTATGTGCGTCCCACCGCAGAAAATGTGTAACTTTTTCATCGCTTGTCCAATTACGAAACATCATTTCCGCATCGGTAAGCTCAAGTCTGCGCAATACCAGTCGTGTAGTTTCGATTGTTTTTGTTCCTACATGCTTCAAGTGCATCTCCTCCTACGATCAAAATACTTACCTCATTCTTTTTGTATAATATACGATCTCACGATCCCTCTTATATTCGGTATATCCCAGCTTCTGATAAAAAGAATTTGTGCGGATGTTCCAAACAGGGGTGTCCAGACAGATCTCCTTTGCCGCAGAAAACATCCTCTCGATTTCCTGCATCATATAAACACCATAGCCTTTTCTATGGTGTTCCGGACTGATAAAGATCCTTCCTATGGTAAGCCTGTCTCCATCGATAAAAAGAATGGCACCGCCTATGATAAATCCATCAACTATCAATTTATATAAATGATTTGATCTTGCCATCTTTGTGTGAAACTTTATCGACATGTACCCCGAAGGACCGCCTTTGTTAGGCGCCCCTACTTCTACATCACTTTCAAATGAACGTTTCGAGATCCCATTTATCACCAACGCGTCCGATGTACCCGCCTTCACGAATTCAATCATTGTCTCGCCCCTTTTTTCCGCAGCTTCTTTTTCTAAAATTTCGTCCAGATCATCTTTGATCTCTTTACCTGTAATCTCCTCATAAGCCTCTTTCACTCCATTTTTCACCGCCCACTTGACGATGAAATATAAGGCGAACAGAACGATGATTGCCGTCCCGCCGCTTATTCCTAATTCTTCCAGCATAATGTTAATCCTCCATCCTGCAGCTTCCGACCGTGAATATTAAAAAATGTCAGCACATTAAAATCATTTCAAAGTTTTCACCTTCTGTTCCTCTAATATCGACATTTGATGTATTGCAATTTTGTTTAGTTTTATTAAGCGTTCACTTTGACTTAACCCATCTTCAATCAATACAGCATTGATATTTTCCATGTTTGAAATACAGATCAGTTCATTTATACTTGCGTAATCTCTAATATTACCTTGTTTATCCGAATTAGCATCGCGCCACTGTTTTGCTGTCATACCAAATAAAGCCATGTTAAGCACGTCTGCTTCTGAGGCATATATAATTGACGTTTGTTGAGGCGTTAGTTCGGGTGGAATCAGATTAACCTTGATGGCATTCGTATGTATACGATAGTTTATCTTTGCAAGTTCCCTTTTTGCACT
>CAJTTQ010000057.1 GCA_910579145.1 uncultured Eubacterium sp. | reverse complement strand
ACAGGTGGATAGATTTCTGAAAGATTGGAAAGAGGGAAAACGGGCGTCGGTTGTCATCTATATGATCCGCTCCGACGGTGGGATAGGAAGAAGCAAATATATCTTTGATGGAACGGACATGTACCAGTTAGATGCGGGAGCCGTTTGGAACGAGAACGATCAGGTGGAAATCGGATTTTTGTCACATAACAGGATGAAAGAGTGGAGATATACAGAGAACGGATGGTTTTGCTACGAACTGTGTGTACCTGAATATCCAGAAGTGTCAGAAATGGTCGATGGGAGCTGCCTGATCAGGGTGAAACCGATGAGCCGCAAAAATCACAGAATGACAAAAAAATTTGTATCCGGTCTGGGGTATCAGGGACATAATATGTTTTGTACGAATTGGGACATGGATCATATGAAAGAGCTGGATTATAATGGATTGTACGAATATTTGTATGAGATGAAGTATAAAAAGAAGTTCGATGCAGAAAAGTACGCGGAGGGGATACCGAAGGACCAGTTTGAAAAACTGATCATGGAATATCTCCCCATAAAAGCAGAAAAAATACAGGAGTACGCAAGTTTTAATGAGAAAGAGAAAACGTATGACTGGGTTAGGCTGGGATATTATAATTATACCCTTAGCTTTCTTGGGACTTCGGTTCCAGAAGTAATAAAAGCCAAAAAGAACGAAAATGGAACATATACCCTGACCGTATCGGCAGTATGCGAAATGGTGTTATGTGATGATGCGCTCATAACCCATGAACTGACAATACAGATAGGTAAAGACGGAGGGTTTCAGTATCTAGGTAATAAAATAAGGGAAGAGGTGCTCCGTGATCTGCCAAAGTATCAATATCGCGTGGGTCATAAGAGGGGATGATCCCATATTCCCATATCGGATAAGATTGACATCGTGATTTCCCTTGCCCTGCTTCCGGCAGCGTTTTGGGCGGCGCGGATATTCGTGGCAAAAAAGCAGGTATTATCAGAAGTTTCGATCGCTCCGACAAACCATCCGTTTACGTCTTTTCCATTGATCCGTCCGGTTCCGGTTTTTCCGTACACATTTCCGTGTTCGGAAGAAGAGAGTAGGATGGAGTCCTTCACGGCGCGGATATGTTCCTTTGAAAAGTCAAAATGGTGTTGGAATAATTTTGTTAAAAGTTCTACCTGTTCGATCGGTGAAATCGTGAGGGAAGATTCCATCCAGTAAGTAGATATTCCGCCAGTCGTATTTCTATTTCCATAATTGATCTTCTCAATATAATGATCGATCGCCTTTTCACCAAGTCGTCTGTCGATGGCCTGGAAATACCAGTTGACAGAAGCGTGCATCGCGGAAGTTAATGTTTGATCGGCGTTCCATTCTTCAAAGGGATAGTATTCGCGGTTCCATTTGATCTGTGAGGAGGCTGGCGTAATAATGTGTTCTTCCAGGCCGAATAACGCGTCGTATATTTTGTAAGTGGAATCCGGAGATGTTCGAACTGCTGCCTGGCCCAGGTCATATACATTCCAGGTATCGTTTTTTTCCGTATATAAAACAAAGCTTCCTTCGTATTCATCAAAATAGGAGGATAAATCCAGGATGGAAACATTTTGTGAGGAAGCGTTCCAGTTATATTGGTCATCGTTTGCCGCACACGTAGAAAGTGTAGGGGCCAGACCGGAAAGAAGGGCAAAGATGAGAAGAAAGGCAGCAAAACCGGTCAGTTTTTTACGGGTGGAAGGTGTTTGGTAAGTGGAAATGTTTGAGATGCGCTGTTTGGTCTGTTTTATCGTTCCGCTCATTCCGGCGGTAAAAGGAAATGGCGTAACCGATAATTTCTCTGCAAAATGGATCAGGGTATTACCATACTCTTCATATTCATTTTCTTTTAATATAGAAAGTACCGAACTGTCACATGCGATCTCCCTGTCATCCCGCATTTTCTTTAACGCATACCAGACAAAAGGATTAAACCAGTAGAACACGGCGGTCAGGTTGATGAAGTGATTGATCAGCGTGTCTTGATGTTTGTAGTGCTGTAATTCATGGTATAGCATATAGCGCAGCTGTGCTGCGTCATAGTCAGAGATCAGGTGAATGGGCAGGTATATTTGTGGTTTGCGCCAACCGACGATCATGGGAGATTTCAAAAACGCGGTGCTGAAAATAGGGATATCTTTTTTGATGTTCATTTCCGCCAGACATCCAGCGTAAAGCGCACGGGCCTTAGCATGCTGCAGAGGGAGGGCCGAGTTTCGTATGATGTTTAGGCGCAGCCAGGATCTTACGATCAAGAGTAACATAGCTAACATTCCGAGCAGCCAAATTACGCATACGGTTTGGAAGATGTCGGAGGGCATTTCCCTGTGGACAGACAGGGCAAAATCATGGATCCAGTCCGCTGAGTCCTTCGTCGTCAGCGTTGAAGTGCTCGGAAAAACAGCGAGGCCAGCGCCAGATCTGGATGGAAGGAATCCTGAGAAAGACGGTTCGGAACCAGATAGCGGAACCGGTAAAAAAGGGATTACTAACAGGCCAAGTAAAATAAACCACAAATGATAGTGCATCCGTCTTGTCAGCACACGTTTACATACGCGTTTGCATATAAGAAGAATGCCGATGATGATACATATCGCGATATTACTTATAAGAAAACGAACGATGAACTCAGTCATGCGTATTCCTCCCGTCTTTCCTGTTGGATGAAAGGATCGAACGCAAATTTTCGATCTCGGCTTTTGATAACTTATTATTTTCTAGAAAGGAAGAAACCATGCGGGAGATGTCTCCGTTGTAAAAGCGTTTTAAAAAATGGCTGCTTTCAATCCCAACGTATTCGTTTTCTTTGATCTGTGGTGTATACACGAATACCCGGCCATCTTTTTCGTGGGAAATGGCGCCTTTGTTTACAAGACGCTTGATCAGGGTATGTATGGTTTTGGGACTCCATGCTGTGGTTTTCGTTAATTTCTCGGTGATCTCGTTTGTGTTAATGGGGGCATATTTCCATATGATCTTCATTACTTCAAATTCGGCTTCGGAAATCTGCGGTAAGGATTTCACGTTATTACCTCCTGTTTCTTACGAATGTAATATATATTATAAAATGAAAATTCATTTGTGTCAAATATTACGCTAGGTTATCTTGGAAGGTTAACTTTGAAGGTTTGACCGGTTTGTGAAATTTTGCTATACTGAATATGCCGTTGTTGTCATGAATTGATAAGGAGTAAGACATGATTTTACCAGAAAAAATACGTCGTATGATCGCGGATGATCCGTATGAAGTGGATGAGATTGGTATGTCAGGAGCTTCCATTTTCCTCTTTGGGGATAAGGTTTTGAAAGTACAGGAAAATGATGAGGAAGCGGGGAATGAGGCGCGGATGATGCGGTTTCTCCGGGGGAAGCTGCCGGTTCCCCCAGTATATGCCTGCGAGAACTATGAGGGCCGGTCGTATCTGTTAATGGGTAGATGTGAGGGGCAGATGGCATGTGCTCATGAGTATATGAGTCGCCCGTCTGTTTTATGCAGGCTCCTTGCCGATGGACTGAAAAGGATGTGGAGCGTTGATATAGCGGATTGTCCCTCTGACCAGGGGCTGGCACACAAACTGGGGCTGGCGGGATATAATGTCAAACATGGACTGGTCGATATGGAACATGTGGAGCCGGATACGTTTGGAGAGAACGGTTTTCAGGATCCTGATGAACTGCTGGAGTGGTTATATGAAAACAGGCCGACAGAGGAGCTGGTGCTGTCTCATGGGGATTATTGTCTTCCCAATATTTTTGGCAGGAAGGATAAGGTGACGGGGTATATTGATCTGGGGAAAACGGGGATTGCGGACAGATGGTGCGATATCGCGATCGGTTACAGGAGTCTGTCGCATAATTTTAGCGGGAAATATGGGCAGCATGTCGATGTGATGTATGATGAAATGCAGTTCTTTCGGGAATTGGGGATAGAGCCGGATTGGGAGAAGATACGGTATTATATTTTATTGGATGAATTGTTTTAAATGGTTGTTTGAAATGAAGGAAACCAGCTCTCTAGATCGCGGTAGACAATAGCGGATGAACATGTTATAATCAGGTTAATAGATTGCAGGCGCGGGGTAGGAAAAGAACTTTTGCGCAGATTGGAAGCAGACGCCAGAATCAAAGGATTTCTAGGCCTTATGTGGATATGCCGGAATCTCTTTGCATGAAAAAAAGAATGTAACGATAAGCAAATACAGGAGGAAAGAAGATGTATCATTGTCATATTCATTTTTATTTTACGGGTGCTCCGAACAGAGTTTTTGAAATTATGAGGGAAATGTCCCCGCTCGATCCGTTTACCCATGAATTTATGGAGAGTGACAGGCCGGACGAGAAGCTGGCAGTTCAGGCGGATGTGATCGTAGCTGCATTGCAGGGAATGAATGCAAAGGAAGCGTTACAGATACTAACTTCGGGCAGGCCGGATGGCGCGGAGGTCATTTTGCTTGCGGAGAAAGAGCAGATTGCTGACTTGTCAGATGCTATGCCGGAGATTACCGATATATGGACGTTTCCCCTGTCCGACGAGGAGATACGATTCCGTATTCTACGGTGGCAGCAGACGTATAAAATGAGCAGGGATTATTGGGAGACCAGTCACTTTTTGGAGGCGACGATCAACAATGTGCCAAACCTGATCTGGTACAAAGATAAGGATGGTGTTCATGAAAAGGTGAACGACAGCTTCTGCCAGACGGTTGGAAAGACGCGGAAACAGGTAGAGGGACAGCGCCATGCCTATATCTGGGATGTGGAAGAGGATGATCCGGCGTGTATCGAGTCCGAGCGCGAGGTAATGACAAAGGAAAAGACATATGTGTCGGAGGAGACGATCAAAACCGGAGAGGGGATGCGCCAGCTTACGACGTACAAATCCCCCTTATATAATGTGGATGGCAGCGTGATGGGAACGGTCGGCGTGGCAATCGATGTGACAAAAGAGCGCGAGTATGAGCAGGAGATCATAAAAAAGAACCAGTCATTGGAAAAGATTTTTACTTCGATCGAGTGCGGTGTGATGCTCCATACGGAGGATGGTAAGGAGATCATTAGTATAAACAGGGCCGCCCTGAAGATTTTGGGTTATGAGTCAAAAAAGGAACTGGAAACCAGCGGTTTTCAAATGATCGCGCCTTCTGTCATGGATGAGGATAAACCGATATTAATGGAAGCGATCCGGGAACTGAAGGAAGTGGGAGATAATGTCGGCGTGGAATACCGCGTGCAGCATAAAAACGGGGACATTTTACATATCATGGGAAACGTGAAACTGTTAGAGGAAAACGGCCAGCATGTTTACCAGCGCTTCCTGCTGGACTGCACAGCGCAGAAGCTGCAGGAAAAGAAAAAAGAAAAACGGCAGCGAGAACTTGTTCAGGCACTTAGCATTGATTATAATCTCGTCTGCTTCTTCGACTTGGATACCGGAGTTGGATTCCAGGTTCAAAATGATGAAAAGATGTTTTCCGAAGCGTTTCACGAAGAATTGTCGATTGATGAGGGCCTCGAGCAGTACATAGAGACATTTGTGCATGAGGATGACCGGGATATGATGAGGGAGGCATCGTCTCGGGAACTTTTCCTGAAAGAACTCGCGGAAAAGAAGATGTATTCTGTAAATTTCCGCATTATGAAAGATGGTTCGGTCAAGTATTTTCAGATGAAGGTCGTGCGCGCGGGAACATGGAGGCAGAACCACGGGATTGTTCTGGGATTCCACAGCGTGGACGCAGAAATCCGAAACGAGATGGAGCAGAAAAATCTGCTGGAGGATGCACTGATGCAGGCGAATCAGGCGAGCAGGGCAAAAAGTGTATTTTTGTCTCATATGTCGCATGACATCCGTACGCCGATGAACGCGATCATCGGTTTTACCGCGCTGGCGATCACACATATTGAACAAAGGGAACAAGTGGAGGAATATTTAAAGAAGATCATGACATCAGGGAATCATCTGCTCAGCCTGATCAACGACGTTTTAGATATGAGCCGTATCGAGAGTGGAAAGATGCACCTGGAGGAGAAACTGTGCAGCCTGCCGGATATTTTGCATGAGCTGCGGAATATACTGCAATCAGATATCCGCGCCAAACAGCTTGAATTGTATCTGGATGCGGTGGATGTTATGAACGAGGAGATTTACTGTGATAAACTGCGTTTAAATCAGGTGCTTCTCAACTTGCTGAGTAATTCTGTCAAGTACACGACGGCGGGCGGTATTGTCAGTCTGCGTGTGACGGAAAAAGGCGGGGCGCCGAAAGGATACGCAAATTACGAGTTCACGATTAAAGATACCGGTATCGGTATGAGTGAGGAATTTGTACTGCATATTTTTGAGCCGTTTGAGAGAGAGAGAACGACGACGAGCAGCGGGATCGAGGGAGCTGGTCTCGGCATGGCGATCACGAAAAATATCGTAGATATGATGAATGGCACGATTGACGTAAAGAGTGAGCAGGGAGTTGGAACAGAGTTTACGGTTGGATTTACGTTCCGTCTCAGTTCTGAAACAAAAACATATCAGGAGATCCCGGAACTGAAAAACTGCAGGGCGCTCGTTGTGGACGATGATTTTGATACGTGTGATAACGTATCTTTTATGCTGGGACAGCTTGGACTTCGCGCGGAGTGGACATTGTCAGGAAAAGAGGCAGTGCTGCGCACGCGTCAGGCGTCTACGAGAGGAGACCGCTACAGCGTCTATATCATTGACTGGCTGCTTCCAGATATGAACGGTATCGAAGTGACCCGCAGGATCCGCAAGGAGATGGGGGAGGATATATCGGTGATCGTTCTGACTGCCTATGACTGGTCAGAGATCGAGAGTGAGGCGAAAGAAGCCGGTGTTACGGCATTCTGCAGCAAACCATTGTTTATGTCGGAACTGAGCAGCTGCCTGAATTCTGTCGTCAATGCGGAGGAGCTGGAGGAAACGGAAGATGCTCTTGAGATCGAAGACCTGCCAAAAGGGCGTATCCTTTTGGCGGAGGACAATGAACTCAATCAGGAAATCGCGGTAGCGATTTTAGAAGAGGCCGGACTCGATGTAGAGGTTGCGGGAAATGGACAGATCGCCGTGGATATGTTGAAAAAATCAGAACCGGGTTATTATCAGCTGGTCCTCATGGATGTGAAAATGCCGGTGATGAATGGATATGAGGCTACGAAAGCAGTTCGAAAGCTGGAAAACAAAGAACTGGCGTCGATACCGATTTTCGCCATGACAGCGAATGCGTTTGAAGAGGACAAAAGAGAGGCTTTGAACTGTGGTATGAATGGGCATTTGGCGAAGCCGATCGATGTTGATAAGCTGTTTAAGCTGCTTAGGAAAGTGTTGTCCTGAGCAGGTTAAAAATAAGGAAATCGTCTTCTGTGATAAAAAGCGATTCAAATGCAAAAAGAGGGTTTCGCCATAACGGTTCAACTACCCGTTGAATCGCTATGCGAAATTCTCTTTTTGCGTTATTGCGGGATCTGTTTGATCATACTAAAATAAAGAAGAAGGTGATAGACAAAGAAGAAATGCGCGTAAGGAGGATTCACAATGAATGATCTGAAAACAGGAGAAGTCATATGTAAACGGCGTAAAGAACTGGGGTTAACGCAAAATCAACTTGCCAAAAAACTGAACCTTTCATTCCAGGCAGTATCCAAGTGGGAAAATGGTTCCGCGTATCCTGATATTACGTCACTTCCCAAGCTGGCAGCCGCACTTCATACGACTGTCGATGCGCTGCTCGGTTACAGTAGTGTAGAAACTGACTATGACAGGCGGTATAACACCGAGGGATATTACTGGGGGCTGATGCCGAACCGGCTCTGTTATGATATTATGAAAATCCTTCCTCCGGTCAAGCCGTACCGCGTGCTGGACATCGGGTGCGGAGAGGGGAAAGATGCGGTCTTTTTTGCAAAATGCGGTTATGCGGTCACTGCGTTTGATCAGTCTGAGCAGGGGATTGAAAAGGCAAAAAGGCTGGCAGAGCACAATCAGGTTGAAGTGAATTTCTTTAAGGCTGATCTGTTTGATTATCGGCCGGACAGGGAGTTTGACATTATATTTAGCAGCGGTGTGCTCCACTTTCTGCCTGCGACGGTGAGACAGGAGCTGACCGGATGTTTAAAAAAGTATACTGCCAAAAACGGCATCCATGCCTTAAACGTGTTTGTCAATAAGCCGTTTCTCACCCGTGTTCCCGACAAAACAAGAGAGGAAGGGAAACGGCATCCGTGGTATTCGGGAGAGTTGTTTGGGTATTACCATGACTGGTTGTTCCATATGTGCAGGGAGGAGATTTTTGACTGCAACAGCGGAGGGATTCCACATCAGCATTGTATGGATACGCTGATCGCGCAAAAACAGGAAGGAGAAATGGAATAATGGAACCGGTATATCGTGGAAAAGTAAGGGAAATATATGATGTTTCCGATGAACATTTGGTGATCGTCACGACAGACAGGATATCGGCGTTTGATTCGATCCTGCCCGTCCTTGTGAAGGACAAAGGCGTGATCCTGAACCAGCTGTCAAACTTCTGGTTTGAGAAAACAAAACAGATCATTCCGAATCATATCGTAGAGGACCGGGTAGAACATATGCCGCCCTTTTTTCAGAATGATCGATTTCAAAACCGGACGGTGATGGTTGAAAAACTGCAGATGCTTCCGTTTGAATTTGTCGTGCGTGGATATCTGTTTGGCACGATGTGGGAGGCATATAAAAAGAGAGAGAGTTTTTGCGGCATATCCTTGTCCGGCACTCATGAACTGGCACAGAAGCTGGATGAGCCTGTGCTGACCCCGTCGATCAAACATGATAACGGGCATGATGAATATGTAAGTTTAGAATATGTCGGAAAGAAGTTGGGAAAGGAGCGGACAAGCCGGATCGTGGAGGTCAGTCAGGAGTTATACAGTAGATGCAGTGAATATGCGTTGTCAAAAGGACTGATCATCGCGGATGCCAAGTTTGAGTTTGGCTGTAATGCCCAGGGAGAACTTGTTTTGGCGGATGAAATATTTACGCCGGATGCCAGCCGGTTTTGGGATGCGGCTGAGTATGAAACAGGTGTTTCGCCTAATTCATTTGATAAGCAGATCCTTAGGGACTGGCTGTCGGAGCATAAGGTAAAGGAGGAATATCCGTTTGACCGGGTGCCGGAGCAAGTGTTGGAACAGACGAGGCAGCGCTATCAGGAGTGCCTGCGCCGGCTCATGGATCCAAAATTAATATTTTCATAGGAATTTATTTAGAAAATCTTCAAATACTATAAGTTGCCAAAAGATATCATATGTTTAAGGTAGGAATATCTTTCAGAATACGTAGGAGTTTGGAGGTTTTTTCATGGGTAATGTACTGGTTATAAAAAGAGAAGCGAGGAGAAGGAGACAGATACGGATAAATATTGTCAGGTGTGCGGCTGCCCTGGCAATCCTGCTGATCGGCGTACTCATTGTCGGAAAATTTTATTTGGCACAGAAAGAGGAGATCGTTCTGACCGAAGGCAGGACGATGGAGGCGCTGGAGGACATCGTTCCAGGGACGATCCCTGCCTATTATCAGTTCGATGAACGCTGGAGGTATAAGATTTACGGGGATGGAACGATGGAGTTTAACGGGTGCGGGCCGACCTGTCTGTCGATGATTTTGTGCGGACTTTCGGGTGAGACGGAGTACGATCCGCTCACAGTGGCAAGACTTGCCGATGACTGGGGGTATTATGCGAAGGGAGCCGGTTCTGCGTGGACGCTCATGTCGGAAGGCGCGCGAAAGATGGGACTGGACGTCCAGGAGGTGACGTTCGACGAGAAGCATATTAGAAGGGAATTGGAGCAGGAGAAGCCGATCATCTGTGTGGTGGGGCCTGGTGATTTTACGACGACCGGGCATTATATCGTGCTATGCGGCATTGATGATGAGGGGATGGTGACGGTCCATGACCCAAACAGCACGGAGCGGAGTGGGAGAACATGGAGTCTGGAACAACTGATGCCGCAGATAAAAAATCTGTGGTCGTATCAGATCAGGGAATGGTAATGTCAAACCGGATGTGTTCTTCTTCACTTGACGCGCTTATGCTGCCGCCGTGGAGTCCGACGATCTCTTTTGCGATGGCGAGTCCAAGTCCGGCGCCGCCATTTTGTGAACTTCTCGATGTATCCAGACGGTAAAATTGTTCAAAAATGCGTGACAGTTTTTCGGGGGGAATGGTATTTCCCCTGTTGGCAAACGAGATCGAAGTCTGCGTGTCATCCTGTCTGACTGTGATCTCGATGGTACTGTTTTCAAAACTATAGAAAATGGCATTACGCAGCAGATTGTCAAAAACGCGCTGCATCCGGTCGGCGTCACATCGGAGCATCGTGTCCGCGGGCGCCTGAAGGCGGCACTGTAAATTTTTTTCCTGGAACATAGGCTGAAATTCAAAAATCAGTTGTTCGAACAGCCGGGTCAGGTTAACGTTTTTGTACTGGAGGGTGATATGGGAAAGGTTAAACCTTGTGATTTCGAAAAACTCATTAATGAGATCCTCCAGTCGTTCTGCCTTGCTTAAAGAGATCGATAAATATTTATGCCGCAGTTCCTCCGAAATCTGCCGCTCATCCCTCAGTAATGTCAAGTACCCGATTACCGAGGTGAGCGGTGTTTTCAGGTCATGAGCCAGATAGACAACGAGGTCATTTTTCCGCTGTTCCGCTTCCTTTGTAAGATTGGCGTTCAGAAGAGCCGTTTCCCTCACATTGTTTAACTCATCCTGGATGCTTTTTAACGCGTCAGAGAGGATGATCTGTTCCTCAGTCGGACGGACCAGTTTTTCGGCGGCGCCCATCACCTCATCGAGATAATGAAGCGGGCGTCCCATAAAATAGTAGGTGATCAAAGCCCATCCCGCGAACAGCACCATACCTAAAAATAGTATGATATATTCTTTTATGAAAAGGAATACCATATAGATCGGATCGTTCGGATTCCAAAGAAAACCGCGCAGGAAAGAATAGGACAGAAAGACGAAAAGAGCGGTTCCGACCACAAATGCCGCCAGTGATAAAAGGTATTGCAGTAATATACGCCGTGTGATCCTGCTTTTATAATTATTCAATGGTATAGCCAACCCCCCATACGGTTTTTATAAATTTAGGTTTACGCGCAGGTTCTTTTAACTTTTCCCGGAGTCTTCCGATATGTGACATAACCGTATTGTTATTGTCAAGAAATTTCTCTTTCCATACATGTTCAAACAATTCTTCGGACGGAATGACTTTTCCCCTGTTTTCGCATAAATACCATAAGATGGAAAATTCGATCGGAGTCAGGCTGATCTCCTCTCCGAACAGCGTACATTTGTGGGTGTCCCTGTTAATGGTAAGGCCCTTGATGTCGTATTCCGAATCGGATCGTTCGCTCTTTGCCGGACCGGCGGCATGATTGTAGCGGATATACCGCCGCAGCTGTGTTTTTACCCGGGCGGTAACTTCTAGTGGATTAAACGGTTTGGTAATGTAATCATCCGCTCCGAGCGTCAGTCCCATGATCTTATCCCCATCTTCCACTTTAGCGGTGAGCATGATGATCGGGTAGTAATATGTCTCGCGGATTTTCTGGCAAAGATGAAAACCGTCGAGATCCGGCAGCATGACGTCTAAAATGGCGAGATCGATCCGGGCGGTATGGATACATGCCAGAGCCTCCGTGCCATTATAAAATTTGAACACGTTGTAGCCGTCATTTTTCAGATACACTTCGATCAGGTCAGCGATTTCCTGTTCGTCATCAACGACAAGTATATTGTAATTCATAGTGATCACGTTTTCTCCTTCTTATCCTGAAATCCCATTATACTCTAAATGCTGGGAAATTACAAGTTTTGCAAAAACTACTTGACCTGTCGTAGTAGTTGTGTTATATTATTACTACGACAGAAGTACTACGACTGACGTAATATGTCGGGGAAAGGAGGAAAATGTATGATAAGCAGTGACGTAATACGCGGATATAACGACACCATTATCTTGTGTCTGCTTCGAAATGCTCCTTCTTATGGTTACGAGATCTCAAAAGAGATCCGGCAGATTTCAGAGGAAAAGTATATCATTAAGGAGACGACGCTATACTCCGCTTTTTCAAGGATGGAGAAGAATGGCTACATCGAATCGTTTTATGGAAATGAGACGGGAGGGAAGCGAAGAACATATTATAAGATAACCGACGCCGGTGAGGAGTATTACCGGCACAAATGCGAGGAATGGGACGTAACGAAGGATGTCATTGACCGATTTGTAGTTTGAAGGAGGGAATTTGGATGGAAGCGATCAGAGAGTATCTGCATAATCTGTTTATGAGCCTGCCGGAAACACCGGAAGTACTCCGGGCGAAGGCAGCACTCTTGGAAATGATGGAGGATAAGTACGACGAACTGGTTTCGGAGGGAAAATCCGAGAAAGAAGCAGTGGGCACCGTTATTTCTGAATTTGGAAATTTGGATGAACTGGCGGAAGAGCTGGGGATTGAAGGTTATCTGGGAAAGGGAGGCGAGGAAAAAGAGGACGGAACGCGCACGGCAAAACAAGGTTCCTATCATGAGGAGGAAAGAGGGGCAGGAAACAGCAAAAACAGAAAGAAGTATCAGGCGCCGCCGAGGCAGCAGTACGAATGGACGTTCAGCGAGGCGAAAGACTATTTGAAATATGCCTGGAAGCACGCGCTTTGTGTCGCTTTGGGCGTAGCTTTGTGCATCTGGTCGCCTTATGTGAGCTGCATTATGGATGGAGCGGCAGCGGAGGAGTATGTGCGGGCAGGTGTGGCTGAGGCGTGCGGCAGCAGCGTATTGTTCTTCTTTGTAGCGATCGCGGTCGTCCTGTTCTGTTCGGCGTCGCATCTGCGCAAACCATACGGAAATGTAGCGAAGTATGGGATTTCACTGGATGAAAAAGCGGTAAATTTAGTGGAACAGAAAAGAGAGCGCGATGAACATAGAAGATTCTGGCTGCGGGTAACGGGAATCGTACTTTGTATTCTGAGTGTTGTGCCATCCAGTATTAACCAGTTTAGCAATCTGTTCCTGAGTGAAATCATGGACGCGAGCGTTCTTATGATCGTGGGAACGGGTGTGTGCCTGATCGTGCTGTCGGCCAGTGTGGGCAACCGTTATGGGGAGCTTTTGAAGGCGGTAAAAAACGGCGGCGGGGAAACACAGGCATGGGTGAGCCGCGGGGGAGCCGGACGGAGCAGGATGTGGATGCCGATGGCAGTCATCATTATCGTCGTATGTGCCCTTTTAACAATAGTAAGCCTGCTGATAGGATATCTCATCCCTGTTTCCGGCACAAGTGACAGCGCGAATGTGGAGGGACGGTATGAGGTGGGAGACGTGGACGAGATCATGATCGATCTGGATCTGTGCGACCTTCAGATCGAGCGTGCGGCAGTGGAGTATATCGAGTTCTCATACTCAGGAGGAGATGAGCGCTATATCCCGCTTGTAGATATGTCGAATGGAGCTCTTCGGATCAGTGAGCCGCGAAATGGCAGCTGGTTTGGGTTCCATCTGTTCCGACTGGGGCGCAATTCATTTAAACGGTCCGTGACGCTGCGCATTCCGGAATCGCTGTGTGTGCGGCAGAGCGGAAGCGGACTGCGGTTTTGTGTGGATGTAGATGCCGGGAACGTGATGATGAACGGACTCCTTTCTAGCAATCTGGAAATGGACGTGGATGCCGGGAATGTGGAAGGTGACGATTGCGTGTTTGGCGGCATGAGTCAGATTGATGTCGATGCGGGAAATATTGAATTCAGGGAGAGCGCCTTCGAAAACTTAGAGGCGGATGTGGACGCGGGAAACTTTTCCTATCTGCGTTCCCAGATTCCGCTTTCCAGCTGTCAGTTAGACCTCGATGTGGATTTAGGTGAGGTCGTGGTAAATGGCAAAGAGAACGGAAGTTCTTATCGGGCACAGCCGCAGCAGGTGTCAGAACCGGGTGGGGATGGCGAACCGGCGGATCATAGCAGGATGACCGTAGAGGTCGATCTTGGTAGTATAGAAGTTTCTGATAGATAGAACGCATTGCAAGTTTGCGCGCGCACGCCCAAACTTGTGTGATGCACAAAAGGCGTGCGCGCATGGAGGAAATTATTATGAAGAAAAATGATAATATTTTTTGGGGTGTGGTACTGTTGTTGGCGGGTGTTTATATTATCATCCACCGTCTTGGGTTTCTGCCGGATATCAATGTGGTCAGACTGGCTGTTGCTGTCGTGTGCGCTGTCGTATTCGTCCGTTCGCTGATCCGGGTTGAGTTTGGCGGCATGCTGTTTTCCTTAGCAATTCTCGCAATCCTGTTTGGCCGGGAACTGAACCTGACAGCAATCACGCCCTGGCCGGTGCTTGTGGCGGCTCTGTTAGGAAGCATCGGACTGGATATGATTTTTGGGAGTCGCGCAAAACGATGGCGCAAGGGAAAACAGGATGCAGTAATAGATGGTATGGGTGATTTTATCAGCGGGGATGAGATCGTGGTCCGCTGTCTGTTTAACGGCACGAAGAAGAGCATTTCATCCGATGATTTTACGAGAGCAAGATTCTATTGCAAGTTTGGAGGACTGGAAGTAAGTTTTGATGATGCGGTCATCCAACATGGCACAGCGACGGTAGAGCTGGATGTGAATTTTGGCGGCGTGGAGCTTTATGTACCACAGTCATGGCAGATCGTGAATCATACGGACTGTATATTCGGCGGTTTGGATGAGCACCGGCACGGCAGGGCTGCCGGAGAGGGGCCGCAGCTTGTGCTGGAGGGAAATGTGCGGTTTGGCGGTGTGGATATTTACCGGATTTGAGTTCAAAACCTTGCTATATTCCGATCGACGTGGTATAATAAATGCCAACGCGCTTGAGCGCGCGCAAAAAATGTGGAATCATGGTATTAAAATTCGCAAACTAGGAGGAATGGTAAGGTGAAAAAATTATTAGCGATGGGACTTGTCGTGATCCTGTCAGCAATGCTGGCCTGTGGATGCGGGGAGTCTGCCAAAGAGGCGAAAGTGATCAATGTGGAACTTACACAGGAGGAGTATGCGTTTGGTGTAGATAAAGACCAGGACGACCTGCTCCAGAAAGCAAACGATTTTATAACGGAAATTAAAGCAAATGGCAAATTTGACGAAATCTGCAATAAATATTTTGGAGACGGTGAACCAACAGCGGTTACTTCTGCTGCGCTTGACTCATCGAAAGACCAGCTTGTAGTTGCTACCAATGCTTCGTTTGAGCCGTTTGAGTACATGATCGGCGACAGTTATTACGGTATTGATATGGAGATCGCCGCGTTGCTGGCAGAAAAGTTAGGAAAAGAACTTGTGATCCAGAACATGGATTTTGAGGCCGTTTGTCTCTCGGTCGGCCAGCATAAGAGTGATATCGCGATGGCAGGACTGACCGTAAAAGAAGATCGGAAAGAGTACGTCAATTTTTCCAACTCCTACTACAATGCAGCGCAGTGTCTGATCGTAAAATCCGATAATACAGAGTTTGATTCATGTAAAGACGCGGCTTCGGTAGAAGAGATCCTGAAGAAAAAGGATAAGAGCGTGAAGATCGGTGTTCAGAACGGAACGACTGGACAGTTTTATTGTGAAGGCGATGAAGAATGGGGATTTGAAGGTTTTGATGTGACGACGACCGGTTATAAAAACGGTTCACTGGCTGTTCAGGACCTTTTAAATGGAAATATTGATTATGTGATCATCGATTCGGCTCCGGCTAAATGTATTACGGACGCGATCAATAAGATGCAGTAAACTGGTGATAAGAGAGGGTCTTATGGATAATTTTGGTGCAAAAGTAGATCAGTTTATCAAGGTATTTATTGATCAGAATGGATATCAGCGCGTGACAGAAGGGTTGAAAAATACGCTGATGATAGCGATTCTCGGACTGATCATCGGAATCCTGATCGGTACGCTGATCGCGACGGTCCGCGTCATTCCGAAATACAAGCGGCTGCCCCGGATCCTGAATGGGATCTGCTCCTTTTATGTCGGACTGTTTCGGGGAACGCCGATGGTGGTGCAGCTTTTGGTATGTTATTATGTGCTTCTTCCCATTTTGGGAATGAAGATGACGGGAGTTCAGGTCTCTGTGCTCGTCTTTGGTATGAACAGCGGGGCGTATATATCGGAGATCATGCGCAGCGGGATCCTTTCTGTCGATCAGGGGCAGATGGAGGCTGGCCGGGCGGTCGGCCTGAGCTTTGCCACGACGATGGTAAAGATCGTGATCCCGCAGGCAGTGAAAAATATTCTTCCGACATTGGGAAATGAATTCATTACTCTCATAAAAGAAACGTCGGTCGTGAGTTTTGTCGGGGCGGCGGATCTTTATGTGGCATTTAATTACATCGGCAGCAACAGTTATGAATTTATGGTTCCTTATCTGGTTATGGCAGTAATTTACATTGTGATCGTAATGCTCATAAGCCTTGCGGTGAAACTTATGGAAAGGAGCCTGCGCAAAAGTGATAGACGTAATTGATCTGGAAAAACATTTTGGAGATAATCAGGTTTTAAAGGGGATTAACGTAACGATAAACAAAGGTGACATCGTGGTGGTCGTGGGGCCGTCCGGTTCCGGCAAGAGCACATTTCTCCGCTGCCTTAACTGCATGGAAGATCCCACGGGAGGCCAGATTATTTTTAATGGAGTTGATATCGCCGATGTGAACGTGGACATTAACATCCACCGCCGCCATATGGGCATGGTGTTCCAACATTTTAATCTCTTTCACAACAAGACCGTATTGCAGAATATCATGCTCGCGCCTGTCTATATCCGCTGTCAGGAACTGCAAAAGAGCAAGTGGAGGAGCATGTTCAGCAGGGGCGGCTTGAAAAGCCAGGCGGAGACGAGCAAAGCGCAGATCGTGAAGGAGGCAAAGGAGCAGGCGATGTCGCTCCTTCGCCGGATCGGGATGGAAGATAAGGCGGATGTTTATCCGTCCACGCTGTCCGGTGGTCAAAAGCAGCGTGTGGCGATCGTCCGCTCGCTGGCGATGAATCCAGATGTGATCCTGTTTGACGAGCCGACGAGTGCGCTTGACCCGGAGATGGTCGGGGAAGTGCTTGATCTGATGAAATCGCTCGCCGAAGAGGGGATGACGATGATCATTGTCACACATGAGATGGGATTTGCCAGGGAGGTCGCGAATAAGGTGCTGTTTATCGATGAGGGTATGATCTTAGAGGAAGAGCCGCCGGAGGAGTTTTTTGGAAATCCGAAAAATCCCCGGCTGAGGGAGTTTTTGTCTAAGGTGTTGGTGTAGGGGGAGAAGTGTGAATAGGCAGCAGAGCTGCCTATTCACACTGGTAGAATCCGCAAAGCGGATTCTATGCCGCTAATTCAAGTATTGCCGCTATATTTTCCCGGTGCTCCGGTACGTTTGGCTTTAGTGTTGAATATGATATTTGAAAGATAGAAATCTTTCCATAATAAATCATGATACATAAGCGGCACTATCTTACATAGACAATCACAAAAAGAAATAAGCATCCCTACCGCACAAGTTTGGATGCTTATTCTTATCATCATTTTTACTGAGGGAAATCGAAGATTCAATTTCTCATCAACCAATATCCAGCGATCTTGCCTTCCCATAAACTTTCTTTTTGTTCTCGATCTTATACGCCCGTAT
>CAJTTQ010000056.1 GCA_910579145.1 uncultured Eubacterium sp. | reverse complement strand
GAAAGCAGGCAGCTAATGTTTCAGAAATGTCAGATGATCAAATCAATGATGAAATTCAGGCAGTAATGGCAGAAAGAAAAAGGTAGATACTTATGGAATGTAATGAAAAAGAAACTATTCACATACCCCACAAAACAAGGAGATACGCATATGTCTAATTTTGATTTCCTCAAAGCAAAAACCGAATATAACCTCTTTTCCCGGGCCGCCATAGAAGCCGAAAAGATATTTGCCACATCCGCCGCGATGTGTGCCGTTGGCTGCCGGAAAGCTTTAGAACTTGCTGTCAAGTGGGTGTATGCCGCTGACAATACGATAGAAAAACCATATCGGGATAATCTCCAGTCCCTGATCCATGAGCCGACATTTCGGTTCGCTATGGATGGCAGGACATGGAAAAAGCTCCCGTTTATCGTTAAATTGGGAAATCTGGCTGTACATACCGAGAGGAATATAACGACAGGTGATGTCATCGCTTCCATGAGAGCGCTGTTTGAGTTTATTGAATGGATTGATTACTGCTACGGAACCACATACGAAGAAAGGGAGTTCGACGAGGCCCTCATTCCCAAAAAAAAGCGTAATATCGATCGCCAAAAGATAAAAAAACAGGAAAGCCTCTTGGAAGAAAAAGAAGCTGTGATCCGCGAACTGCAAAAACAGATTGAGGAAATGTCAGTTTCCTATACAAAGTCCAAAGAAGCGAATCAAAACAGCAGGGAATTTGAACCGCAGGATATTACGGAATTCGAAACGCGAAAGCGTTATATAGACGTGGATCTGAAATTTTTGGGGTGGAAACTGGAGGGAGAATCGGCGGATGTCTGGGAGGAATACCCGCTTGAAAACATGGCCGGAAATCCGGGACAGAAAGGGTACGCCGACTATGTTCTTTTTGGGAAAGACGGACTTCCTTTGGCGGTGATCGAAGCGAAAAGGTCAGGCAAGGATCCAAATACCGGAAGAAAACAGGCCCTTCTCTATGCGGATTGTCTCGAAAAAAAGTTCAAAAGAAGACCGATGATATTCACAACGAACGGATTTGAGACGTATTTCTGGGATGATACCGACGGCCCGGGGCGGCAGGTAAGCGGACTGTTCAGTAAAGATGACTTGCAGAAACTTATGAACCGCAGGCAGGAAAAAAAGAGGCTGTCGGACGTGGTAATTGATGATAAGATCACCGATCGTTATTATCAAAAAGAGGCGATCAGAGCCGTATGTGATAACGTGGCGGCCGGATTTCGGAAGAACCTTCTCGTAATGGCTACCGGTACGGGAAAAACCAGAACGGCTTCTAGTCTAACCGATGTCCTGAGCAGGGGCGGCTACGTCACGAATATACTTTTTCTGGCAGACAGAACCGCGCTCGTAAAGCAGGCGAAAGATGATTTCAAGAATTATCTGCCGGACATGTCTCTGTGTAATCTTTGCGAGAGTAAGGATGACCGAAACGCGAGAATTGTCTTCTCCACGTATCCGACGATGTTAAACGCCATCGACTGCGTCAGGACAAACGATGGATTTCCCTTGTTTTCACCAGCGCATTTTGATCTGATCATCATTGACGAAAGCCATAGAAGTATATTCAAAAAATACAGGGCAATATTTGCGTATTTTGACGCGGTACTCGTAGGATTGACAGCTACTCCGAAGACGGATGTTGACAGAAATACCTATGATTTTTTCGAAATGGAACATGGGATTCCTACTTACGCATATGATTACGAAACGGCGGTAAATATTGATCATGTTCTGGTGCCCTATTACAATTATGAAGTGGGGACAAAATTTTTGGAAGAAGGTATTACATATGAGGAACTTTCCGAGGAAGATAAGGTGCGGTATGAGAATGATTTCACAGAAGATGGAAATATGCCCGAGTTTATCCCTTCTTCTGAACTAAATAAGTTTGTGTTCAATGAGTCAACTGTCGATACGGTTCTCCAGGATCTTATGCAGAGAGGGATTAAGATCGAAGGAGGAAATAAGGTGGGGAAGACGATCCTATTTGCGCAAAATAAGATACATGCGGAATTTATATTGCAAAGGTTTGATAAACTGTATCCTCATCTAAAGGGTAAATTTGCCCAGAGGATCATTTGTGATGACGCTTATGCGGAAACGATCATAGACGATTTCAAAAAGCCGGATTCCGATCCGTTTATTGCCATTTCCGTCGATATGATGGATACGGGAATCGATGTACCGGAGTGTGTAAATTTGGTGTTTTTCAAAAAGGTTCGTTCCAAAACAAAATTCTGGCAGATGATCGGGAGGGGAACGAGACTGGCTCCCGGACTGACGTGTATGGATGAAATAGAGGGAGAATACACGGGGAAAAATAAATTCCTGATCTTTGATTACTGTGGAAATTTCGAGTTTTTCAGAGAGACGCCAAATGGCTATGAAAGCAAGGAAAATAAGACGCTGGCAGAAAGTATATACAGCAGGGAAGTTACGTTGGTCGCGGCGTTGCAGGATAATCTGTTCGTGAATGTAGAGTATCAGGAGATCAGGGATGAGTATGCAGCGGACTGTTATAACAGGATCATGGCGTTGAACCACGCCCTTGTTTCTGTGCGGCTGCAGAAAAAATATGTAGAAAAATTTAAACAGGAAAAGGCGTTTGATCATATTAGTGAAACGGATAAAAGAGAATTGATCAGTCATATAGCACCGCTCGTATTCTTTGAGGAGAAAGACGAATATGCGCTCCGCTTTGATAATTTTATGTACGGTTTGATCATTTCGCACATCGATCAGCTTCCGAGATTTAAACATGCCAGACAAGTACTTTGCCATACGGCGTCTATGCTGGAAGAGAGGAGTACGATACCGCAGATTAAAGAGAAGATGGGACTTATTAAAGAAATCAACACGGAACAATTTTGGGATTCTCAGGATATTCTTTGGTTTGAGCGGGTTCGGAAGGAGTTGAGGGGGCTTGTCAAGTTTCTGGTTGATGACTCGACGAAAAGGGAATCCGTGATCACGCATCTGAATGATCCGATCATTAAAATTCGTGAAGGTGAAGGGTTGGATCCCGCTTATGATTTTGAGGACTACAGGAAAAAGGTAAACCGTTATGTGGAAGAGAACGGAAATTCACTGGCAATATACAAATTGAAAAAGAATATCCGATTAAGTGAAGCCGATTTTAAAGAACTGGAACGGGTTCTGACAACCGAACTGGGAAGCAAAGAAGATTATGAGCGGGAATTTGGTGATACGCCGTTTGGCCTCTTGATCAGAAAAATAGCGAAGCTGGATCATGAGGCGGCGATGAGTGCATTTTCTAACTTTATCAGCGACGAGTCATTGAATCAGAAGCAGATCGCATTTTTGAACAAGATCATCCATCATGTAGAACAGAACGGATACATGGAGGATGTCGCCGAACTGATGAAACCACCGTTTGATAAGCCGGTCAGTTTTATCAAGATGTTTGATACGAAAACGAGATCCGAGATCGTGCAGATACTGGATCAAATCAAGGAAAATGCAGTCATAACAGCGTAGAGGAGTTCTAGTTCTCTCGGCTGAATGATTCGATTATTGCTTATGCGCTGTCTGGCGATACTGTTTGTTGGGCATGTCATTGCCAATGATGCGAAGTGCATAGCTATGTCAGGCGGGAAGGCGCACCTTAGTCTTTATGATCACGAAAAATTATATTGAGTTCGATGCAGGGGTGCGACATGAGTCACTTCCCCATGTGGCAGGCGTGGAAGAATATGTTTTTATGGTGCAGGGAGCATTGAAAATGGCAATAGGCAGGAAGGAAGAGACATTGCAGGAAAAACAGTCCATACGGTTTGGGGCTGACATTTGGCACGCATATCACAATGTCTCAGATAAAGTCTCGCCTATAATGTGATATTGTTTTCCGAGCCATTAAAGGAGGAAATGAAAAATGTATGAATTGGTGCAGGTCAGTAAGAAATGTTATTACATAAACTGCCCGGCGAAGATAGGCATCTATGTGGAGGATAAGGAACATGTCTATCTGGTCGACAGCGGGAATGACAAAGATGCGGGGCGGAAGGTCAGGCAGATACTGGATAAGAACGGGTGGCATCTGACTGCCATATTGAATACCCATTCCAATGCAGACCATATCGGCGGGAACAAATACCTGCAGGGGCAGACGGACTGTAAGGTTTATTCTGGCGGCATAGAGGCGGCTTTTACGAAGTACCCGGTGATGGAGCCGTCCTTTCTTTTCGGCGGTTATCCGTGTAAAGATTTGCGGCACAAGTTCCTGATGGCGCAGGAAAGTGATGTGACGGATTTCTCAGATGCAAGTTTCCCGCAGGAGGTTGAGGTGATACCCCTGCCGGGGCATTTCTTTGACATGGTCGGGTTCCGTATGCCGGACAATGTGGTGTTCCTTGCGGACTGTATCAGCAGTGTGGAGACGCTGGATAAGTATGAGGTTTCCTTCATCTATGACGTGGGCGCTTATCTGGAAACTCTGGATAAAGTGGAGCAGATGGAGGCAGTCATGTTCGTCCCCGCCCATGCGGATGCCTCCGCGAATGTGAAGGAGCTTGTCCGCTATAACAGGGATAAGATACACGATGTGGCAGAGAGGATTATATCGATTTGTGAAGAACCAATGTGCTTTGAGCGGATTCTGCAGGAAGTGTTCAAAGGCTATGGTCTTTCCATGAATTTTGAACAGTATGTGTTGGTTGGCAGCACGGTGCGTTCTTACCTTTCATGGCTGAAAGACAATGGGAAACTGGCAGTTACGTTTCAGGACAGTATGCTGTTGTGGCAGAGGGCGTAGAATTTCTTATCGAGGATAATGACTTTAATTATACATATATAAAAGTTTATAATTTTCGATAGTTACTACCCAAAAGGGAACTTCTTGCCAGTTTGACAAAGTTTCCTTATACTGAGGTCGGAGGTGTGAACCTGGTTTGTTTCTACATTGTCAGACCTTAGACTGGGCGTAAGGATGGGTTGATTCCCCGCTTACCGATGCAGGAAAACGGTCGGCTGTTGAATTGGGCCATAAACTGAAAGGCATTTCTCTATGTTAAAATCCAATATAAACAAACCAATATAAACCAATATGAGGCATAAAATAAAACGCAGACATCTAACAATGAGTTTTTATGTCTATATAATTATGGAAGGAATGAATATCATGATGCAAAAAATGTCGTTTGGAAAATACCAAGGAAAAAGTGTAGCATATGTAGTTTTAAAAGACTTTGAATATTTTATCTGGATGTATCAAAACAATATGTCCAACCGTCCAGAATATACAGAAGCGCTCCGGCTGCTGCAAATTTTAGATGCCAAGCCCTTTTATCAAAAGTGCTATTCCTGCAGACAGAAGGCGGCAGTGAAATTCAGCTTATATCATGGAGGCGTTGCCAGTCCATCCTTCTTTTGCGAAGAGTGTGATCCCTATTCCCAAGGTGCCATCAGAGGAAAGCTGGCAATTTACAGCTCACTATGCAATGTTGTAAACAGTGGAATTCCCTACAAAAATTATATCAACACAGTAATTGCCTGTGTGGCGGAAGCAAAGGGTTTTCCCAAAAGAAAAACAGAAAAAGCATTGGAAGATTTTTTCGGTAATTAAATTTTTTTAAAAGATGCAAATAGGGCCTGAAGCCTTGATTTTACAAGGTTTCTGGCTGTTTTTTTGCAATTATCATCACCTGCACCCCGCAGATTCTGTCTCTGAATGAGATTATATAGTGATTACGTTTTGCTTAGATGAAGAAATGCACATAAAGTAGCCACTGCTATAAATTTACCCCACTCGCGGCGGTTTGTTATTTGTATATTTAGTTTTCAATAAAGCCGTTATTCACACGTTCAATCTCATTTCTGTAAAACTGAATTTTTTCATCCAGTTTTATCTCATGCCCCCGCAGCCGTGTAATCTGCTCATTAAGAGCCTGTCGGTGCTGCACCAGCATTTTCCATCCTTTCAGAAAGGGTTGGATCGCCGTCAGCGCGGAGCTCGGCATAGTGTTTGATTTCCTTGATAGGCATACCAGTGTCTTTCAGGCGTTTGATAAATGCAATCCATGTGAGGTCTTTATCGGAATAGCAGCGGCGGTTGCCGGAATTGCGCTCCGGGGCAATGATTCATCTGAATATTGAGGCGCTGACAATATTGTCCTCCCTGTTTGTTCGTGACTATAAGGATGTGGAGGGGACACAGCTTATCAATGTATCTTCATGCGGAGGCTATACCATTGTGCCTACGGCTGTGACATACTGTGCAGTGAAGTTTTATGTCAGCACTTTCACGGAAGGGCTGGCGTGGGAACTGAAAGAGACAGGGGCGAAAAAGAAAGCAAAGGTGCTGGCGCCTGCGGCGACAAAGACGGAGTTCGGAATGGTGGCAAACAATGTCAGTGAATATGATTATGATAAATCTTTCGGAACATATCATACAAGCAAACAGATGGCCGGATTCCTGCTTGAACTGTATGACAGTGAAAAAGTGGTGGGGCTGGTAGACAGGGAGAGCTTTTGTTTCCGGCTGCTTGACCCGCTGTTCCCATATGCGGGAAACTCAGCATATAATCAGCAGCTTATGTGAAAATAGATATTTATGAAGAATGCAGTAGCTGTA
This sequence comes from uncultured Eubacterium sp., assembly GCA_910579145.1. Taxonomy (GTDB): domain Bacteria; phylum Bacillota; class Clostridia; order Lachnospirales; family Lachnospiraceae; genus Eubacterium_F. The sequence goes on along the minus strand of CAJTTQ010000056.1, from coordinate 12,040 downwards.
CTAAAGATAACCGCCGCTATGTTTTATTGCCATATGCGGCGGTCTGCCATTTCCGCAGGCGGGACCTTTTTCCTGTTTAGAAAACTGCTTGGAAAGCGGGGGGAATCAGAGTTAATATGCTTACACGGCGGTTTGCGTTTATAAATGGATTTTATGAACTCAGATAAATTTTCCCTCTATGCAATTTTGCCCGAATCATGTATACTAACAATATATAAATCCTAAATAGGAGATAACGAGAAGAGAATCACGTTTAAATGCGCGTAGAAACGAGGAAAAACATGACAAAAAAGCAACGAGCAAATGAAATCATAAAACGTCTGGAAGAAGAATACCCGCTGGCTGGCTGTTCCCTGGATTATGACGAGGCGTGGAAGCTTCTCGTCAGCGTCCGTCTGGCTGCCCAATGTACCGACGCGAGAGTAAATATCGTAGTAAAAGACCTGTACGAGAAATACCCATCCCCCGAAGCTTTGGCGGAAGCGGATGTATCCGATATAGAGGAGATCGTCCGCCCGTGCGGACTCGGCGCGAGCAAGGCGCGGGATATACATAAATGTATGAATGTACTCGTGGCGCAGTACGGAGGAAAAGTGCCGGGCGACTTTGATGCCCTTCTCAGCCTCCCCGGCGTCGGGCGCAAGAGTGCGAACCTCATCATGGGGGATGTGTTCGGAAAACCGGCCATTGTGACCGATACGCACTGCATCCGGCTGACGAACCGGATGGGGCTCGTCGACGGGATCAAGGAGCCGAAAAAAGTGGAAATGGAACTATGGAAGATCATACCCGGCGAAAAAGGAAGTGATTTCTGCCATCGTCTCGTTTACCACGGCAGGGAGATCTGCACGGCGCGCCGGGCATACTGTGAGCGCTGCTGTCTAAAGGATGTCTGCCGGCAGAAGATCTGACAGAAAATCGGACAGAGAATGTGACGGAAAAGGAGAAATGTATGCGCAGGAAACGAAAGCGTCTGAAACTTGCCGCCGCTATCACTGTGAGCGCTGCGGCCGTTTTACTCGTCCTCATATGGTGTAAGATCATTTCCCTGACCGGGGTTTGGGCAAAAAATTATGAAGTCCAGGGCATCGATGTATCGCATTACCAGGGAGAGATCGACTGGCAGAAGATCCAGGACGCGCAGATGCAGTTTGCTTTTATAAAAGCGACCGAGGGCAGCAGCCATATCGATGAGTGCTTTGCCTATAATTGGCGGGAGGCGGCAAAAACCGATATGCGCATCGGCGCGTATCACTTTTTCAGTTTTGACAGCCCGCCGCAGACACAGGCAGAACTTTTTATCCAGACGGTCGGGACGCTTTCCGGCAAACTGCCGCCTGTTGTCGATGTGGAATATTATGGGGACAGACAAAAGAATCCGCCGGATGAGAAAGAGACGGTGGATCATCTAAAAGAAATGCTAGGTATACTGGAAAATCAATACGGGAAAAAGCCGATCCTTTACACGACATATGCGGTCTATCACAAATATATCCGGGGGCAGTTTGCACGGTATCCGTTGTGGATACGAAATGTGTACTATACACCGGATCTCGACCTCGATCGGGCATGGATGTTCTGGCAGTACTCAGACAGCACGGTGATGGAGGGGTATCAGGGAACGGAAAAATACATGGATCGAAATGTGTTTCACGGGACAAAGGAGGAGCTGGACCTTCTGCTCCTAGAAATAAAATAAAAAAATGAATTAAGTTAGAACAAATAACGGGCCTGCATTCAGCGTACACTCGTGCCGATCGCGTCGCCGAGCCGGAGCTGTGTTTCATAGCCAGCTGCCGTATTTGCCAGCAGATCGCCGCGGATCGCTGCACATTCTTTCTGCAATAGTAGAATGATCGTGGAGCCGCCGAATTCAAAATAGCCTTTTTCCTCGCCGCGCGTCACGCTACCGGATGCTTGATGATTTACGATCTTCCCCACCATGAGCGCGCCGACTTCCATCTGGACGACGTCGCCGAACCTGGGAGAGCGGATGACCGTATATTCCCTGGCATTTTCTTTGTAGATCGGATAGTAGTCGCCGGCGATCGGATTGACGGTATGGAGTCTGCCGGGGATCCGGTAATTTTTTGACTGCGTTCCACTGACCGCATAGGCATAGCGGTGGTAGTCGCTCACTGTGAGACGCAGGATGAGGGCATAGCCGCCCTGAAAACGTCTGGCAAGCTTCTGGCTCCTTAGCAGGGATCGCAGCGTATATTTCGTGTGCTTCACATCAAACGTCTGATCGCCGGTAATCTCATAGGCAGAAGCATAGCAGTCGCACGGACTGATCAGTGTATCGGCATCACCGCAGATCGTCCTGGCATCTGGCCGGAGCCTGCGGGTGAAAAAATCGTTATAAGAGCTATAACGAATTTTTTCATAATCTTTCATATCAATGCGGTTCGCGCGGATAAAGGGCCGGATGAGAAAGCAGGATAGCCTCGTGCTCAGAAATTTTCCAGTCAGTTTAGAAACGTCGGGCCGTACGAGCGGCTTTAAGAGCATGCGCCCGGCGGCAGACGTATATAATCCACGCAGAAGCCGGTCCTGCGCGTTATCATGATGGGATCGCATCCCGTTTCTGTCAATTTGTTTCATAATGTATTCATTCCTTTATTGAAGATTAAAACGATCGGTGATGAAATCCCGGATCAAAATACATGCAGGATCCTCAAAACGACAATTCCCATAAACACGATAATGAAAGCCACCATCGCATTGGAGGGTTTATTTAATTTGAAGTCCAAAATGTACAAGAAAGCGATCGCGAGCATCACAAACGGCAGCGCGGCAAGAAAGAACTGCTCGGACAGCGGTCGGAACATATAGAGGATCGGGAACAAGATCGCGATAGACGTGATCGGCAGCCCGTGATAGCATTTCCGGTCCTCGATTTCAGGTTCCGTGTGTTTCAATTCTTCTAAAACGTTAAAATAGGCCAGGCGGATGACGCCGCACAGGACGAAAATGATCTCCACGGCGATGCCGAATGGATTGTTCAGGCCGAGAGAGTAGGCGATGATCGCCGGTGTGACGCCAAAACAGATGGCATCGCAGAGGGAATCGATCTGTACGCCGAATATTTCCTGCTCCCTGGTCCGGTTCTTCATGCTCCTGGCCACCTTGCCGTCAAAGGTGTCACAGCATCCTGCCAGTGCAAGGCATAAAATCGCAATATCATAATTCCCGGTCAGGGATTGTGTGATACCAAACAGAGAGAGGGCAACGCCCAGATAAGTCAGTATCACCGAATAGTTATAAAAGCCGATCATAATATTCACTCCTCTTTTGATGTTACGGTTAGATGTGTAATACATGTAACAATGCCGCTTATGATGATGAGCATATAATAGCTGATCCCCCGGCTCATAAGCATACCGGAGAGCGTCAGCGCCGTGCTGCCGAAAATCGGTGAGAAGATCTGCAGGAACAATCGCTCGCTGATCCCCATTCCGCCCGGCAGTGGCAGCATATCAACGGAAACCGAGATCGCTGCCTGCAGAAGTGTCACTGTGACGGCGGATAACCCGCTCAGGCCGAAACTCCGGTACACAACGTAAGTCACGAAAAACAGCAGGATACGCTGCACAAACGTGATCAACGTCGTATTCACGATAACAAGTTTATTCGCTTTTAAGAAAACGGAAGCGCGTTTGTAATTGTCCATAGAGGCCTGAAGCCGCTCCATCCGGTTGTTTTTATTTTTCATGATATGGAGCTTCTGCAGCAGCAAAAATCCCTTAGTAATAAGATATTTCGCCGTGTCCGGTAAAAAGACGAGAAAGCTCATAAAAATCACGCAGAAAACATTGAGTCCCAGTCCGAGGTACAGGTAAAACTGCGCTTCCCTCGTGAGTGTCTGCACGAGTCCCTGCCCGAAGGCGGCCAGTCCAAGGCCGATGAATACGAGTACAAATTTATATTCGATCGTCACGAGCATGAGAACGATCGTGGCGGTCGGGATGTCAATGTCTTGTTTTTTCATGTAATAAATCTGTGCCGGCTGTCCCCCGGTTGCCGAGGGCGTGATGCAGCTAAAGAAAAAACCAACAAACGAATAGCGTATGCAGTTGATAAGCGGTGCTTTTATCCGTACGGCATGAAGCAGATATTTGATGATCACAGACTCCCCGCACACGTAAAAAACGACGAGCGCGAGTCCGATCAGGATATATCCGGCAGGCACGCTCTGTAACGTCTCAATGATCGGGCCCAGATCCTGATCCCGGAAGATCAGCCACAGGGTCAGCGCGAGAAGCAGTAGTAAGAAAGCAATATTGAGCACATTTTTTTTCAGCTTATTCAATGATTTTCTCCTTGTTTAAAAAACCAAGTCTGCGGTTGATGCTGTCAAAAAAAGTCTGCACATATTTATATGCGTGAATGCGTTTGTTTATCGCATATAGAACTTCTGCTAAAAAAAGTCCGGCAACGGCATCAACGATATAGTGCTGTTTGGTCGTCTGGGTGGAGATGACGACTAAAAGCGCGAAAACGCACGAGAACCCGCGGTACCAGGCCGGCACGTTCCGGTTGCCCCGGATGCCGATATAGCACATCCAGCTGACGAGGCAGTGGATGGAAGGAAACAGGTTGGCGGGCTGGTCGATCGTGTACAAAAAACGAAGGAGCGTGTCCGCGAATGTATCTCCAACCACTTCCGGCCGTACGTTGGTCGTCGGCAGCAGGAAGAAGAAAAAGCCGCAGACGATGCGCGACATCATGTCTGTCGTCACGAACTGGTAGAATTTTGACGGTTCATCCTCATAGATCCGTGCTGTCATGATATAGTTTACGATCCAGAATATATAACAGCCAAAATAGATATACATCCACCAGGGAACGAGCGGTACCATGCGGTCGAACCCAGTAGTCAGATCATAATGCTTCCAGTCCGCGCATATACTCATAGCACCACTGTAGACCAGCATGTTAAGGGCGAAACAGCAGAGAAGCGGTATGATCCCATATAAGGGTATATATTTTTTAATGAACGTTTTCATCGTTGGTCTTCTCCAAATCATAATGTGATGAATTGTTACACAACTAAAAGTCATTTTATCATAGTAAGAAGTTTTTTGCAATAAATTTTGAAGGTAACTTGTTTTGAAGAAAAAAGTATGTTAGAATGATTTTGGTAAAATTTGAACAGGCAGATAGAGAGGAATCAGAATATGGGTATTTTTGATGTTTTTGTGGCAGTTGTTCTTGGAATCGTAGAAGGAATCACGGAATGGCTTCCGGTCAGCAGTACCGGGCATATGATTTTGGTGAACCAGTTTTTGAACTTTACGAATGGAGATTTTTCGGAAATGTTTTTGGTTGTCGTGCAGCTGGGGGCGATCATGGCTGTGGTTCTTTTGTTTTGGAAGAAAATATTTCCATTTAACTTTCATCCCGGACAGGGGGAAGGTGTCATAAAGCAGGATATCATGCAGATGTGGTTTAAGATCATCGTGGCATGTATCCCGGCGGCAGTCGTGGGAGTGCTGTTTGACGACGTGATCGATGAGATGTTTTACAATCAGATCGTTGTGGCAGGCGCGCTCATTATTTACGGCGTCCTGTTTATTTTAGTCGAGAACTGGAATAAGGGGAAGCGTCCGGTGATCACTTCAGTGAGCGAACTCACGTATCAGACGGTGATCATCATAGGTATTTTCCAGCTTTTAGCAGCCATCATCCCCGGCACGTCGAGATCGGGCGCGACGATCGTCGGCGCGCTGATCATTGGCGTGTCCAGGGGGGTAGCGGCGGAATTTACGTTTTATCTGGCGATACCGGTCATGTTCGGGGCCAGTCTGTTGAAAGTCGTAAAAAGTATCATGAACGGATTCAGTTACGGCGCGATGGAGATCACGGTACTTCTGGTCGGTATGTTTGTAGCTTTTGTCGTATCTCTGTTTGTCATCAAATTCCTGATGGGTTATATACGGAAACATGATTTTAAGGTTTTCGGTTATTACCGGATCATACTCGGGGTCTTGGTGCTGTTGTATTTCGGAATCAGCGGCGCGTCTCCGATCTAAGGAAACTATGTGAGCTGCGGCAGTCCGAGATAGTTTAAAAGACCTACATATATGCCATAAGCAAACTGGTACTGCATCGTGGTGAGCAGCAGAAAATCTTCATAATTCGTTATATAAGCGAGTTCAACAAGGACGGCGGGCATTTGTGTCCGCCGCAGGACATACAATGACGGCCTTACATAAGTGCCGTTATTTTTTGTGCCTACGCGGCGCACGATCTCTTCCACGATGTCTGTCCCGAGATAATACGAAGGGCTTCCCTCCGCGTAAACGTAAGCTTCCGTTCCATTAATGGATGGATTTACGTTTGCGTTTACGTGGATGCTGATAAAATAATCGGCGCCCCACGTATTTGCCATGTCGACCCGTTCCCTCAGACTGGAACTGTTGTCATAACCGAGGATTTCGGTCGGGTTCTGCCTGGATGTAGCCACATCGAACCGGTAATCGGCGGCTAAGATGTCTGCGAGATAAGCGCCGACGATGTACGTAATGTCCTGCTCCCTGGCGCCAAAACCTTCCGCTCCCGCATTAAAGCCATACGGATTATGTCCCTGATCAACAAAAATTTTGATTGCCATATGGATCCTCTACTTTTTTATTTTCATTATATGTCATGAGTGGCAAAAGGTTATGTTTTTTGCGGAAAAGTGGCGTGCATAAAAAAACGCGCGCTGGGAAATAGTAGGTGTAAAACAGGATGTTCAACTAAATGGAGGAGTTCGGATGGAAGATATACTTTATGTGAAGGCAGAGCAAAATATCCCGGTCACGAAACGAGATTTAACGCTAAAGGATGTTGCCACACTTTACAGCGTCAATAAAGCAATGGTGCAGAAACTGGAAAAAGAACCATTTTATACGATCCCAAAAGACGGACAGAAACTCACGATGTTTACGATAACGAAAGTGTACGAAACCATTCATAAACTCTATCCTCAGATCACGATTGAAAATCTGGGCGAACAGGATTTTATCGTGGAGTATGAGGAGGGGAAAAAGCCGTCAAAGGCTTGGGAATATGTGAAGGCAGTCCTCGTGACGGCGGTCGTGTTTTTCGGAGCGGCCTTTACGATCATGACGTTTAATGAGGATGTCAATGTGTCAGGGGTGTTTGAGAAGATCTACCAGATCGTGACAGGTGAGATGAAAACAGGGGGGAGCGTACTCGAGATCTCCTATGCCATCGGGATGCCGATCGGAATCATCGTGTTCTACAACCATTTTAAGCGGCGGGATATCAAAAATGACCCGACGCCGATCCAGATCGAGATGAGAACGTACGAGGAACAGATGAATAAGGCGATGCTGAAATCATCTTCGAGGGAGGGAAAGACGATTGATGTTAATTGAGAATATCGTGCTGTGCTTTTTCGGACTCTGTTTTGGGATGACGGTATCTGCCGGCGTATTTGCCTTTATCACGATGCTTGACATCATTCCCAGGCTTGCCCAGCGCACGGGGACGGCGGCGCATCTGTACGGCTATGAGGTGGCGATCATCCTCGGGGGAACAGCCGGAAATATCGTGCTCCTCTTTGTGAAGCATTTTCCGGTAACGCAAGTGGGAATGGGCATCTTCGGACTTTGCGCCGGCGTATTTGTCGGCTGTCTGTCGATGGCGCTTGCCGAGAGCCTGCGTGTGATCCCGATTTTTGTACACCGCCTGAAAATGCGGCAGGGGCTGCCGCTCATACTGATTGCCTTCGCGGCGGGGAAGCTGATCGGAACGATCATTCAATACTTTTTTTAACGAACTCGTAAGCCATTCGAAGGCCATATAATGGCTTTGCGCAAAAAAAGACGCGGATTTGAAGTCCCAATGGAGCTAAAGTCCTGCGCGGAAATGAGGAAAAGCTATGAATAATCAGAAAACAGATATTAATGAAGTAATCTATGAAAGCGCTCAGGAGGAGAGGAATAATAAGTATAATGATTATGTGGATGAAAACACGCCCAAGGTCAGCTGGATGATGAACCTGTGCAAGGCGTTTTTCGTCGGCGGGATCATATGTGTGATCGGACAGGCGCTGATCAGTCTGTATATGTATCTGGGACTCGATAAGGAGACGGCGGCATTGTATAACACATTATCCCTTATTTTCTTGAGCGTGCTGCTGACCGGCTTAAATATTTACCCGAAGATCGCGAATTTTGCCGGAGCGGGAACGCTCGTCCCGATCACCGGGTTTGCCAACAGTGTGGCGGCGCCGGCCATCGAGTTTAAAAAAGAAGGATGGGTATTCGGTGTCGGCTGTAAGATCTTTACGATCGCCGGGCCGGTCATTTTGTACGGCGTAGTGACGAGCTGGTTTCTGGGGCTTATTTACTGGATCGGGAAATGGATGGGATGGTTTTAACAAAGGTTGGAAAATTTAAGAGGAGAAGAATAAATTTTTTGTGCGGATCTGCCGATATAATATCTATAGTGTAGCAATATATGATCTCATTTTGACTGGATCAGAAAATAGATATTTGGAGGAAAGGCTGGGAAGCATATGAAGAAGAAAAGTCGGAGCAGGTTTCATATAATAGTTGGAATGTCCCTGATGATCGCCGGGATGACAGCGGCCACGGCCCGCGGCGGGGAAATACAGGCGAAAAAGAAAGTGATGCCGAAGAAGATCCGCGTATCCGGTGCGGCAGAATCGTCGACGTTTTGTATGTCGGTTGGGGATTCGAAGAAAATCGGATATTCAGTGGCGCCGTCGAAGGCGGCGAATAAAAAAGTGACCTTTACCACTTCAAATAAAAAAGTGGCGAAGGTGACTTCGAAAGGGATCATAAAGGGAATAAAAGAAGGTAAGGCAACCGTGACGATCCGCTCGAAAGCGAAGAAGACCGTGAAGGCGAAAATGAAGGTGAGGGTGGAGAAAAAGGCGGAAACCACCAAAGCTGTTTCCTATGCGGCGCCGCCGGTTTTGTTTGCGCCGGCTGGAGATCCGATCTTAGAGCCCTTTCCGGTCATGCCTGCCAAACCCGATGCTCCTTCTTCCGTGGGGACAGCGGCGACAGGACTTTCCCTCGCGGACGAGGAAGGAAATCCGATCGCCGAAGGTGCGGTCGTGGAGATCGCTGCCGGGGAGAGCATCCGTCTGAAAGCGGTTGTGACGCCGGTGACGGCGACAGATAAAGTGATATGGTCAAACGATTTTCTGGGAGGTATCAATGTGTACCAGAGCGGTATCGTGCTGGTGACGGAAGATACGCCTGTGGATACAACGGCAAAGATCACAGCGTCCTGCCGGGGATTGAAAGCGTCCTGCCGGATCGTAGTCATAAAAGGGCCGTGTGATCACGAGTGGAGTGACTGGCTTGTGACGTCGGAACCATCTTGCATGATGGAGGGGGTTGAGACATCTACCTGTAGTAAATGCAGTAAAAAAAGGGAGAGAGCGGCAGCAGCACTTGGGCACAATTTTCAGAAAAAAACGCCATTGGTCAAGGAACCGACGTGTACCGAAGTCGGAGAGGCGGAGTATGAGTGTGACCGGGCAGGCTGCGGCGAGACAAAGCGGGAGATCGTGAAGGCAAACGGCCACACATGGTCTGTACCCGGTGAGGTTTTGGAAGAGCCGACCTGTACGAAAAAAGGAAAGATAAAGTATACGTGTACCGTTGACGGATGTGACGGTGAGAAGACGGAAGCGATCGATGCCCTCGGGCATACGTGGGATGAAGGTGAGATCAAAAAGAGTCCTACCTGTGTCTCGACCGGTATCAGGGAGTATCATTGTATCGTTGAAGACTGTACCGGAACGAAGACGGAAAATATCGAACCGACTGGCCATACATGGAACTATGGTGAGGTTACTTCGGAGCCGACGTGTGTGGTTGGAGGGAAAAGGATTTCGGTCTGCCTGACCTGTTCGGCGAAAAGAAACATTACGATCCCGGCAAACGGTCATGACTGGGAGGTTGAGACGATAGAATCAACCTGTAGTGTGCGGGGGACCGAGACATCTACCTGTAAGGTCTGCAAGGAAGTGCGGACAAAAACACTTGCATTAAAAGAACACGAACTCGAAGATGATTACCGTATTGATGTACCAGCGACCTGTACCGAGGTTGGAAAACGTTCGAAACACTGCAAAAACTGTGATTACCGCACGGACATCCGGAATATCCCATTACTGGGGCATTTATACAATGATGGAAAGGACGGCAGGCCGGACGAGGGAGTGATCGATCCTAAGCCGACGTGTGTCATGCCTGGGATCAAAACATATACGTGCCAGCGCGCGCTTTTGGACGACGACGGAAAAGAACTTGTTGGCGCCGATGGAAAGCCGGTTCTTTGTGGAAAGAAGAGAACGGAACTCGTGACGTCATTGGGGCACGACTGGACGAAGGACGACAAGGGAAAAGAGGTTTATACGCAGGATGAGCCCCCGACCTGTACGCTGAGTGGAACAAAATCGGTTCACTGTGAGCGGGATGGCTGCCGGGCGACGAAAAATACGAGCCTCATTGCTCCTTTGGGTCATGACTGGGACGAGGCTTCGGCCGTGATCGTGGAGCCGACGTGTACCGAAGAGGGATCGAAGACATCCACTTGTAAGAGGGAAGTCGTGGGAGAGGACGGTACGGTGACAGGAACGTGCGGTACAAAGAAGCTTGATATCCTTTCCCCGCTCGGGCATAAATATGATACGGCGTGGACGACAGATCTGGAGCCGGTCTGTTCTGAACCCGGAAGAAAATCCAAGCATTGCCTGAATAAGTGGAAAAAAGCAGACGGAACAGAAGAAACCTGTTCGAGTCAGATAGAAGTCACGCTGATCCAGCCGAAAGGCCACACATGGAGCGCATGGGGTACAAAGACGGCTCCGTCGCATGGAAAAGCGGGACTGCAGGAGCGGACGTGCGGCGTTTGCGCGGCTGTTCAGAGCCGTTTTGCGGCGGACGGACACCATTATGACGACAGCGGCAAATGTTCCGGTTGTTCAGAGAAGCTGACGACGGTGAAAACGACATATGAGGACTGGGAGTATATTCTGAATGAAGCGGAAGGCTCCGTATTGCTGAAAAAATATATCGGAACCAAAGATAGTATACTGATCCCGGCAAAGATGAGAGTCATGAGAGCGGACGGGACGCTTACGGGCGAACTGACGTGTAAGTTTGAGGGCGGATATGAGAGACGCACGAAGACCGGCGTATTCGCTTCGAATAAAAAGTGTCAGGTAAAAGCAGTCAGTTTTGAAGACGGCGTTCAGATCACTGACATGGAGAATATGTTTTATGGGTGTGCGGATCTGATCGCGGTACTCCATATACCGGAAAAAGTAACAAATATGCTTGGTACGTTTAAGGATTGTACTTCACTGCTGTCCGTAGGGGCGCTTCCGAAAGAGATCACAGAGCTGCCGGAGACGTTCGACGGCTGCACGAGCCTGGTGACAGCGCCGTCTCTTCCGGTAAAAGTGACGAGTCTGTACGGAACCTTTAAAGGCTGTACTTCACTGGCCGAGGCGCCGGATCTGACGAAACTGACCGCGCTGAAAAATCTCAGTTTTACGTTCAGCGGCTGCACGAGCCTGAGTGAGGCGCCGGCGCTTCCTGCGACGTTGACAGAATTGACAGATACATTCCGCGGCACATCACTGTTTGAGGTGCCGGAGGATATACCAGAAGGTGTAACAAAACTGACGACAACATTTTATGGATGTTATGCGCTCGAGTTTATCGCGGATTCCGCGATGGAGAAGCTGCCGAAGTCCATTCAGGTCATGGAGTATACGTTCAAGAGTTGTAAGAATCTGACCTATGCGCCGCCGATTCCGAAAACGGTCGGCATTCAGGTGTATCTGTTTGAGGAGTGTGACAAAAAAGTATCTGCCTGAGACAGGCAGATACAGAAAAACGGGTCGTACCAGCGAATGAGAATCGCTGGTACGACCCGTTTTTTTGGGTTACAACCATATTGTAATGATTAACTTTTATATATAATTTTATATAAGAAATTAGTCCATTAAATCCGATTATAACTTAGTTACGTTTGC
>CAJTTQ010000055.1 GCA_910579145.1 uncultured Eubacterium sp. | reverse complement strand
AGCTTAAACAATGAGAGGGAGAAGTCCCAACTGGCTGTTGGGTACTGAAACCCTACACTTATATATTAGGAGGAGAGAATGAACATGAAAAATCTTGACAAATACAAAGGTATTATCCCGGCGTTTTACGCCTGTTACGACAAAGAGGGAGAAATAAGCCCGGAAGGAGTCGAAGCGCTTACGAAATACTTCGTAGACAAAGGCGTCAAAGGAGTGTATGTAAATGGTTCTTCCGGCGAATGTATTTACCAGAGTGTGGAAGACCGGAAACTCGTTTTAGAGCATGTCATGAAGGCAGCCAAAGGAAAACTAACCATCATCGCCCATGTCGCCTGCAATAATACGAAAGACAGCGCAGAACTTGCCCGTCACGCGGAGAGCCTGGGAGTAGATGCCATCGCGGCCATCCCGCCGATCTACTTCCGCCTGCCGGAACACGCGATTGCGCAGTACTGGAACGACATAAGCGCCGCGGCCCCAAATACGGATTTTGTCATCTATAATATTCCGCAGCTCGCGGGTGTCGCCCTCACGACGAGCCTGTTCGCCGAGATGAGGAAGAATCCGCGTGTGGTCGGCGTGAAAAATTCATCCATGCCGGTACAGGATATCCAGATGTTCTGTGTGGATGCTGGAGAAAATTATGTCATTTTCAACGGCCCTGACGAACAGTTTATCAGCGGCCGGATCATCGGAGCAGAGGGCGCGATCGGTGGAACGTACGGCGTCATGCCGGAACTGTTCCTGAAAATGGATGAGTGTATCCGTTCTGGCGATCTGAAAAAAGCAAAGGATATCCAGTACGCGGTCGATGCGGTCATCTACAAAATGTGCTCGGCGCACGGAAACATGTATGGTGTGATCAAAGCCATTTTGAAGAAAAACGAGAACCTGGAACTCGGTGGCGTGCGAAAACCGCTGCCAGCGTTGACAGAAGGGGATATGAAGATCGTGGAGGAAGCTGCCAGCATGATCCGCGCAACCAAAGAAAAATATCTCAACTAAGCAAAGGAGGAAGAAAACATGCAAGGTTTTACTATTTTCGATATGATCATCCTGATCGTATATCTGGCAGCGGTCCTGTTTGCCGGATTGCATTTCGCGAAAAAGGATATGAAGGGAAAAGAGTATTTTAAAGGCGACGGTACCGTACCCTGGTGGGTCACCTCGGTATCCATTTTCGCCACCCTGTTAAGTCCGATTTCCTTTTTATCACTGGCAGGTAACTCGTATGCCGGAACGTGGCTCATGTGGTTTGCGCAGCTTGGTATGCTGCTCGCCATTCCGATCACGATCCGTTTTTTCCTGCCGATCTACAGCAGACTGGACATTGATACCGCATATCACTATCTGGAATTACGTTTTGGCAGTAAAGGACTGCGTATACTGGGAGCGGCGATGTTTATCATTTACCAGATCGGCCGTATGTCGATCATCATGTACCTCCCGTGTATGGTACTCGGGAGCCTGACCGGCATCAATGTGAATCTGTTGATTGCGCTCATGGGGATCATCGCCATCATTTATTCTTATACGGGCGGATTAAAATCGGTACTATGGACTGATTTTATCCAGGGATCCGTATTGCTCCTCGGCGTATCGTTTGCGCTTATATTTCTTCTCTGCAACATTGATGGAGGCATCGGCGCCATATTCGGGGCATTTACAAATGAGCATAAGTTTTTAGCCGCCGACCGTCCTATTTTTGATTACAATATTTTTAGGGACAGCGTACTTCTCATCATCGTAGGGGCTGGATTTAACACGATGGGTTCCTATGTATCAAGCCAGGACATTGTGCAGCGGTTCACGACGACGACAGACACAAAGAAACTGAATAAGATGATGCTGGCAAACGGCGCGCTTTCTATCTTTATCGCCACGGTATTTTACCTGATCGGTACCGGATTGTATGTCTTTTACCAGCAGAACGCCCTGCCGCCGGCAGCCGAACAGGATCAGATTTTTGCTTCCTATATCGCGTTTGAGCTCCCGGTCGGGATCACCGGAATACTCCTCGCCGCGATCTACGCCGCTTCGCAGTCCACGTTATCCACGGGCCTGAACTCGGTGGCATCGAGCTGGACGCTTGACATTCAGGCCAGGTTGTCAAAACGTGAACTGAGTTTCGAAAAGCAGACGAAAATCGGCCAGTACGTGTCACTCGCTGTCGGAGTATTTTCCATCGTCGTATCAATGGTTCTTGCCAACGGCGGGATCAAATCGGCATATGAATGGTTCAACGGATTTATGGGACTCGTTCTCGGAATCCTCGTGGGAATGTTTATTTTAGGGGCCTTTACGAAGATCGCGAATACGTTTGGCGCGGTGATCGCATTTATCGCGGCAACGGCTGTCATGATCTATATCAAGTATTTCGTTCCCGCGGAGGCAGTATCAATCTGGTCGTATTCCATCATCTCGATCGTCGTTTCCCTCGTGGTCGGCATTCCGGCCAGCCTGATCTGGAGAAAGATCAAGGGAGACACATCCGACCCGGAGCCGCACACGACCATTTACAAAATAAGGGAGGATTAACCACATGATTTTTGGAAATGTAAAACATTTAGAAGAATTTTGGTTTTTGGAGGATTCTGTCAAGGAATGCTTCGCCTACGCGAATAACCATGACCTGCTTTCTTTTGAAAAAGGGGGGCATCCAATCGACGGTGAAAAACTGTTTGTCAACGTGGCGGAGTATACGACGACAGAAGCCGAAAACCGCTTTTGGGAAGCGCATAAGAAATATCTGGATGTCCATGTGATGCTGGAGGGAGAAGAGCAGATCGACGTCAATTTCCTTTGGAACATGAGCCTTCAGGAATATGTGGAAAAAGACGATTTTCTGCCGATGAACGGAGAAAAAAACGCCTCTGTCATTTTGCGGCCAGGTGATTTTCTCGTCTGCTACCCGAATGACGGGCACCGCACCGGCGTATTGGTGCAGAAACCGGAAGCGATCAAAAAAGCGATCTTTAAAGTGCAAATATGAAATTGCGGACGGTACGATCATCGATTATAATGAAAGACAGGCTGAGATCGGTATGAAAATTTATGTTAGCATAGATATAGGAGGAACGGCGATCAAATACGGTTTGATCCGGGAGGACGGCCGGATCCTGAGCAGGAATATCATGAATACGGAGGCCGAAAAAGGCGGCGCCGGGATTTTGGAAAAAGTACAGAATGTGATTGCGGATTTCCATACGCAGGAAGAAATCAGCGGAATCTGTATCTCGACAGCCGGTGTCGTTGACACGAACCGGGGGATCATCACGTATTCGGCGCCGCTCATTCCTGATTACTCGGGAACCGAGTACAAAAAAGTTCTAGAAGGCCGGTTCCGTATTCCGTGTGAGGTAGAAAACGATGTCAATTGCGCCGGACTGGCGGAATACTATTCGGGTGCGGCGGCGGGAAGCAATATTTCTCTCATGCTCACAGTGGGAACCGGTATCGGAGGCAGTATCGTCATTAACGGGGAGATTTTCCGCGGAGTCAGCGGTAGTGCCTGTGAAGTGGGTTATATGAACATGCAGGGCGGCGATTTCCAGACGCTCGGGGCCGCCAGTATTTTATCGCAAAAAGTGGCGGAATGGAAAAACGAGCCGAAAGAATGCTGGAATGGATACCGTATTTTCGAAGCGGCAAAGAAAGGGGACGCGCTTTGTGTCCGGGCGATTGACGAGATGACGGATGTTTTAGGACAAGGCATTGCCAATATATGCTGTGTCCTGAATCCAGAGATCGTCGTGCTTGGCGGAGGTATTATGGCACAGGAAGATTTTTTGCGGGAACGGATGGATCTTTCGGTCGGCCGGTATCTGATACCGGAAATCGCCCGCCACACGACCCTGGCCTTTGCCAAACACGGCAATGACGCGGGAATGCTGGGAGCGTTTTACCATTTTCAGCTCCGCCGGTTTGGACCTGCTGCTTTACAGGCGTTGGAAGGAGTAACATGTCATGATCATTAAAAACGTAAAAGCCTATACGGAAAACAAGACATTCGTGGACAGTGAGATCACGATAGACGGAGGGCGGATTACCAATGTGTCACAAAGCGCGTCTATATTCGAGATGGATCAGACGATAGACGGAAATGGGTGTTATGCGATCCCGGGTTTGATCGATCTGCATTTTCACGGCTGCAAAGGATTTGATGTCTGTGACGGCTCGGCGGAGTCGATCACGGAAATCGCGAAATATGAAGCTTCTGTCGGAGTGACAGGGATCTGCCCGGCGACAATGACGCTTCCAGCAGAAGAACTTACTTATATTTTATCGGCAGCGGCTTCCTATCAGGAACGGGCAGGAAAAGGGAACGCCAGAGAAGCAGATCTGCTCGGGATAAACATGGAAGGTCCGTTTATCAGCGTCGAGAAAAAGGGGGCGCAGGACGCGCGCAACATCATATCCTGTGACACAGATATCTGCCGGCAGTTTTTAGATGCCTCCCGCGGTTTAGTCAAATTTATCGGTATCGCGCCGGAACAAAATGAGCATTACTTATCCTTCATTCAAGAGCTAAAAGAAGACGTCCATATATCGCTTGCCCATACAAATGCGGATTACGATACGGCTATGAAGGCGTTTGGCGCGGGAGCGGATCATGTCGTCCATCTGTATAATGCCATGCCTGCGTTTTCGCACCGGAGTCCCGGAGTGGTCGGCGCCGTGGCAGACAGTCCGCATGTGACGGCCGAACTCATCTGCGACGGGGTGCATATCCATCCATCGGTCGTACGCGCTACTTTCCGTATGCTGGGGGATGACCGGATCGTGTTTATCAGCGACAGCATGAGAGCCACCGGTATGCCGGACGGACGTTACATGCTGGGCGGGCTGGAAGTAAAGGTAACGGGAAACCGCGCCAAGCTTGTTTCTGACGGGGCGCTCGCCGGTTCCGCGACAAATTTAATGGATTGCATGAGAACCGCGGTAAAAGACATGGGAATTCCGTTAGAATCGGCCGTTGCCTGTGCGTCAATGAATCCGGCAAAAGCACTTGGTGTATTTGGGGATTATGGCTCGATCACTTCGGGGAAAAAAGCCGATGTCGTGCTGCTAGATGCAGAGCTGTCGATCAAAATGATCATAAAAGATGGCGTCGTTATTGCTTCATAATATCTTGACCAGCTTTTTCTCTTTTGATACAATAAAAAAGGATTTATGATGTGTAAAGGTGCGGACAGGTTCACAAATCGAACAGGTACGCTTGGCAGAAAAATGGAGGTAAAATGAGAGAGAAATTAGTGATAACCGGTATGGGCGCTGTGACGCCGATCGGAATTGGAGTTGAGCAATATTGGAAAAACCTGATAGACGGCATGTGCGGTGTTTCACGTATTACACGTTTTGACGCAGAGACGTCTCCGGTTCAGATCGCCGCTGAGGTAAAAGATTTCCATGCAGAAGATTTTATGACCAAAAAGCAGAGCCGGGAGATGGATCTGTTTATGCAGTACGGTTACGCGGCGGCGGAGGAAGCACTCGCCGATGCCGGCATACAGGAACAAACGATTCCAGCTGGCCGTATGGGTATCGTCGTGGGAACGGCTATGGCGGGCGTATCCATTATTTCGGAAACGCAGCATGGTCTGAGTACGGGTGAACACAAAAAAGTGAGTCCCCGTTTCGTACCGAAGTTTATCGGAAACATTGCCGCTGCGCAGATCGCGATCGCCAAAGGGTATCAGGGACCGAGCCTGACGGTCAGCACCGCATGTTCCTCGGGCGCGGATGCCATCTCTACCGCAGCCATGCTTCTTTTAGCCGGAGAGGCAGACGCGGTTTTGGCCGTAGGGGCGGAAGCGAGTCTCTGCCCGGTCGTTGTCGCAGGTCTTGCCTCGGCCCACGCGCTCAGCACGAATAATGACAATCCCCAGACGGCCAGCCGTCCTTTTGACAAGACACGAGACGGTTTTGTCTTTGGGGAAGGCGGCGGTGCCATCCTGCTGGAAACGGAAACACATGCGAAAACGCGAGGCGCCCAAATCAAGGCCCGGCTGCTTGGCTTCGCGAACAGTACGGACGGTTACCATGTAACGGCGCCGCATCCCGATGGAATCGGCGCGGTCGCCTGTATGGATCACGCTATTCAAAAGGCGGGCATCCAGAAAGAAAAGATTGATTACATAAATACGCATGGTACTTCTACGCCGATGGGAGATGTGATCGAGACAAACGCGATCAAGCAGTTATTTGGCGCGCATGCGTATGAGATGGCAGTAACGTCCACAAAAGGCGCGACTGGGCACATGATGGGAGCCGGCGGCGTGACGGAGACGATCACCTGTGTCAAGGCCATCCAAAGCGGTATCATTCCGCCGACACTGAACCTTACGGTTCCAGATGAACAATGCGACCTGAATTACATTCCAAACAAGGCAAAAAAACGGCCTGTCCGCTATGCCATGACAAATGCTTTTGGATTCGGCGGACAGAATTCCAGCCTGATCGTCGGGGCATGTCAGTAAAATATAATACGGGTTACTGCATATTTGATACAGCGGAGGAATGTTATGAAATATATCAGACAATTTTTTATTCTTTTAATCGTATGCTTTTTGGGCGAGCTCTGCCGGTTCATGATACCGCTGCCGATTCCCGCCAGCATTTACGGATTAGTCCTCATGCTCGTCAGCCTGATGTCCGGCATCATCAAACTGGAACAGGTCGATGAAACGGCGACATTTTTTACTGACATCATGCCTGTTTTGTTTATCCCTGCCGGAGTCGGACTGCTGGCGAGTTATCATGCCCTGAAACCTCACCTGCTAGCCATCCTTTTCATCACGTTTGTGACGACAGTGATTGTCATGGGGATCACCGGGATCGTGGCACAGCAAATGATGAAACATCAGAAACGAAAAGAGGAATCCTGATAATGACTGCTGATTTTTTTACTAATTCTCTTTTTTTTGGCGTTCTCGTGAGCCTGATCGGTTATGAGACCGGCCAGTATCTGAAAAAGAAAACGGGACTGGCTATCGTAAACCCATTGCTGATCGCCATTTTGTTTGTCATCGCCGTCCTGCTGCTGTTTCATATTGATTATGAGGTGTATGAGGCGGGCGGCGTGTATCTGAATTACCTGCTCACGCCTGCGACAGTCTGTCTGGCGGTTCCCTTGTATAAGCAGATCCATCTTCTGAAACAATATGGTTTTGCTATCGTGCTGTCCGTTTTCGCCGGCACGATCACGAGCCTTCTTGGTGTTTTGATCTTGTCTGTCCTGTTCCACCTGGATCATGCGATGTACGTAACACTCCTGCCAAAGTCGATCACGACAGCGATCGGAATGGGTATGAGCGGGGAACTGGGCGGAATCGTGAACATTACAGTCGCCGTCATCGTGGTCACCGGCGTGATCGGAAACGTGATCGGCGAATGGGTGCTGAACATGTTCCGTGTGAAAGACCGTATCGCCAGAGGTCTGGCGCTCGGTACGTCCGCGCATGCCATCGGAACGAGTAAGGCCATGGAGATGGGGGAGATCGAAGGAGCTATGAGCAGTCTGGCAATCGTAGTAGCTGGATTGCTGACTGTTGTGGGAGCAAGCGTCTTTTCCATTTTTTACTAGGAAAAGAGGACAAATTTTTTTCGAAAGTTGTTGCTATTCTATGAGATTTAACGTATAATGATAATAAGTGATGCGAAAGGAAGTGGATTCATGGACCACAATGAACTATTTAAGAAAATGCTTATGAGTTTTGACCATAAATATGAGTCTGCTACTGTCTTTTACGATAATCTTCCGTATGTGCGGGATTATGATCTGTGTAACTGGACACCTCTTCGCATGTTCAGCGGTAACATTATCAAGTTTTACCAGTACCGGATGGATCAGCCGGTCATCCTGCAGACAGATCCAGACAATATGTAACCGCATTATTTTCGTTATCTTCATTTTTATCATATTTGAATGGGGGAATCTCGGTATTTGGCACAACCGTTGATTCCCCATTCATATTTACATCCATGCGCGCACAAACAATACTTAAATCAGTGGCGTCGAATCCGCTTTGCGTAAAACGATTTCCTCAAACAGATCCAACCCGTAACTCGTCTCTGTCGGCTCATGGTCGATGATCTTAAACGTCCTGGTGCCATCCTCTTTTCGTTCCGCACTGAGAAATCTCGCGTGCGGGAGTTTTTTTCCATACATATTACTGGCAAATTCAAAAAGGTGGGTGACCATCATGATATGGACGCCGCTGTCATACATGGCCTGTATGATATTTTCCGCAATCTGGCTTCCTTCTTTTTCTGTCGTACTGGAAAAGGATTCATTCAAAAGGATCAGGCTCTCATCCGTTACCATGTCAACAATCCGGTTCATCCGCTTCATCTCTTCCACAAGGCGGCCGCTGTTCATGCTGCAGTCCTCGCGCCGCGTGAAATGGGTGAGGATCGTGTCGTACAATGGCCCCTCATAATACGTCGCCGGCACAAACATTCCTGCCTGCATCAAAACCTGCGCGATACCCACACTCCGCAGAAAGGTAGACTTTCCACCCTGGTTCGCGCCGCTGACCACATGCAGGCGGCAGTCATCGATCAAGTCGTTGCTGACCGGGTTTTTCGATGTCTGTAACGCCAGAGAAAGCTCATATAAGTTCTGATACTGCAAATGGTTCTTTTGACCGCTTACTTTCGGAAACGATACTCTCATATGCAAATGTGATAAACTCCGGTACAGATTGGCACAACCGACGTAAAATCCGGTCTGTGTGCGGAGTTCTTCGAAAAACGTTTCCAATTCCTGAATGAACTTCTGATAGATCTTTAGCGTATATAAAAATCCATTTTCCTCCATCAACCTTGCATCGTGGCGAAGTGAGGTTTCAGTTAGCAAAATGGCATTTGGCGAAAACAGGTGCAGCATCAGCCATCGCAGCATCCGGCGAAACGTTCCAAGCTTCCGATAATCCACCGGCTCTAACCGGTTGATCACGACATTACCGCATTTCAGGCCGCCGCTGATCCCTGCCGTCATGACGAGCCGCCCGCCGCGCATCAAAAACGACATATGTTCTGCCATCTGCTGAAGCTCTTCCACAAATTCATCACTGTAATGATGTTGAAGCCTTTCGGCAAATTTCATCATCCCGTCAGACTGTTGTGCTTCTTTACCCTGCATCAGGCTTTTTAACTTTACGAGATTGTCAACTAAAACAAGGATTAGCTGCAATGTGTCATAAATCTGCCCTGTATTGCTGCCGCCCTTTTTCGTTTTATTTTTCTCGAAGTCGCTCACCGCGCTGCTCGCCAGGCGGTATATTTCTGTATAAAATTCAAAATGATTTACGGCGTCGTTTACCATCTGCTGGCGGTACCGGAGCAATGGTTCTGTCGTTACCGGCGTCAGCAGTACCTGCTGGCATGTGTTATAGATCGTTTCATCCCCTTTTGCCATGGCGTTCAGGATGACAGACAGGTTCAGGTCTTTGATCATGTCAGATGACATACCATAACGGCGGCGAGACGCCTGTTGTTTTTCCGGGTATAATAGACAAATATCAAGCATGTGTCAGCCTCCTTACAATTTCATCATAGGTAAGTCCATATTTCTCCACGATGGATTCCACATATCCTTTCCCCTCCGCTTTGTTCCGTTCTACTTTGTATGTTCGGACTTTCTGTCCCTCAATGGATGCCGTCATGCTGACGACGTATTCGTTTTCTTCGGCAAGTTTATCAATATGGGTGACATAGATCCCATAGCAATCATCATCCAGAAAATACCGCATGATCTCACGCCCCATATGGAACGCATCGTATGTCGCTGCCGATGTAAAAAGTTCATTGATAACGACAAAGGAATGCTTTTTCCGCCCTTCGAGCATGCCTGCGAGACGCTCAAGCTCTTCTTTTAATTTCCCCCTCCCGCTCTCGGTACTCTCCTCGACGGAAAAATGTGTCATTAACCCGTTAAATAGAGGGATGACGGCTTGAACGGCTGGCACAGGAAGTCCCATCAGCGCGAAATACACCAACTGGCCCGCCGCTCTGCCAAATGTCGTTTTTCCACCCTGATTCGGCCCGGTCACCACAAAAAAGCGTTCTTTCTCTTTGTAATAATAGTCGTTGCAGACTGTCCGTTTCCCCTCCTGTAGATTTTTGAGAGCAAGCGCCAGATCATATCCGCCCTCAACACGGAATTCATTGTCCGCAAACCGGGGATAACTGAACGCGTACTCGTGACGCTCCATCTGATGCTGGAACTTGAGAAACGAGAGATAAAAGGACACTTCACGGTGAAAGGTTAAGATGCTCTCCGGGAAAATGTCTGGACACCTCTCCTGAAAGACGGCCATTTCCTGAAAAATCTTTGGCTGCTTTTTCTTTATGTACCGAAGTATCCGTTTTTCGAGGTCCGTACTATGCTGACTGCCAGGCAGGATATTGTATAATTGATCCGGCTCTTCTATGATATGCGAAAACCTCCTGCACAGATCTCCTACATAATCTTCTTCCTCTATGTGGGATAGTATGAGGATATGGTCTTCTTCCACCCTCATTGTATATCTGATTTCTGATAACGTGTGATAAAGCGCCAGTGCCAGATCGTGGTTTTCTTTGTATTCCCCCTGTTTTGTCAGATTGGTGCACATATGGTAAAAGTCATCCCATCCTGCCGCCATCTGCCCTCTGGTATCCCAAAATGCCATAAGTTCATCCAGCGCTGCATAATACGTATATGCCGCTAATACATGCCAGTGCGCACTGCTTTCCCTGTCTTCCGTATCCCCTGCGTATTGCTCATAGGTCTGTGCTTTCTTCACGGCGCGGTAAAAAGCCGTAACCTTTTCTTCCATTTCCGGGTCTAATTCCCGCAGAACTTCCTGTCGGTACAGTATGTCCTCTTTTTTGTTTGGCATACGGTAATAATATTCTCTTAAGTCATATGGCTCAAATCCGTTCCCTATTTCATCAATTAACTGATCCAAATTCAAGTCGGAAAAGAATTCCGGCAGCGGGTCAGGTATGTCCTCTGCCATCCGGCCCAGTATACTAAAATCCCCCAAATACAAAACCTCCTATCTCTGTTTGTTTATCATTATTTTACAGGAAAATGGACAAAATGGGAAGGAAAATCAAGTAGAAAAATTCTATTTCCTGAATTTCTAGATTATAATTTATTTCAATCTATATACTATAATAGTAGTGTATCTGTTAATTATTACCAAGTCATATGTAAAGCCATCATAATTAAAGGTTTTATGGCGGAGAAGAGGGGACTCATGAATAAATACAACGGTAAAAAAATGTTAGCGCTGGTATGCGCGACTGGTCTCATGCTGGGAATGAATAGCAGTGTTCCTGATGAGATCGCGGCGGCAAAGAAACCTGTTTTCCTTGCAAAAACGAGTGCGAGCGTAAGTTTGGGAAAATCACTGACAGCCAAAGTGAAAAAGGCGACGAAAGTCAAAATAAAGAAAAAGACGTTTTCTTCGTCTAACAAATCAGTTGCTGCTGTCAGCAAGTCCGGGAAAGTGACAGCGAAAAAAACGGGAACTGCTACGATCAAAGTTAAAGTGAAGTATGTCAAAAAGCCTGTCAAAAAGGTGAAAACATGTACGTTAAAATGTAAAGTGACGGTAACTGGACAAAAAACACCTTTTTTCTACCTAAAATTCATCTTGAAAACAAAGCCTATATGTTATATAATTTGGAAAATATACGAAATACCATAAAAAAATGAACGAATTGTAACAGAAAGGTAACTGACGCTAAATATAAGTACGGAAGGATGATTTTGGATGAACTTTGGAGTAGTTATTGTCTTATTGATGAACTTTGGACTGACTTTCTTTTTCTCTGGATCAATATACTATTCTATTGGACTTTTCTACACTTTGCTGTCTATATTATTGACATTTTCGTTGAGAAAGAGCACATATTGTTATAAAGTGATAAATTTGCTTGTCAGAAACTGGGAAAGCAGCGAATTAATAGGAGAAGAGGGAGGAAACATGATATTGTTGTCAGTTGCATTCTTGATTGGCTCGATCAAGATCGGCACGGCCATTGCATTGTTTGTTGAAGTCTCCGCCATTCTTTTTCTTGCCTTGGCAATCCTTTTGGCAACTGGATTTTGGTTTGATGGATATAAAAGTGGAATGACGATAAGCGGTGCATATTATATTTCTAAATTTGCTGTAAAGATATTTCAATTTGTCAATTCTTTGTTTGATAAGATAATGGAGTTAGTTGTAAAAATCGAATTTATGGTACTGGGAATTGATAAAAAATAAAAAACACCCCGAAACACTGCATATCATTATAAATAATATATCACAGGGGCTAAACAAATTAGCCCCAAGTAATAAACACAAAATAATAAAATTTTAAATCAATTTAGGAAACTGTGCGGACTCCGCCAGTTTTTCCTCGATGCGCAATAGCTGGTTATACTTACATACACGATCCGTCCGGGTCGGCGCGCCGGTCTTGATCTGTCCGGCATTCAGTCCAACTGCGATATCCGCGATCGTCGTGTCCTCCGTCTCACCGGACCGGTGGCTCACGATAGCATTCCAGTGTTGATTTGCCGTCATCCGTATGGCCTCCAGCGTTTCTGTCACGCTGCCGATCTGATTTGGCTTGATCAGTACGGCATTTGACACATTTAGTTCGATACCCTTTTTGATACGGTCTGTATTTGTCACAAACAGATCATCCCCCACCAACTGAACCCTTTTGCCCAATCGGTCTGTCAACGTCTTCCACCCGTCCCAGTCCTCTTCGGCAAGCCCGTCCTCGATCGAAAATACCGGATATTTATTGCAAAGATTTTCCCAAAAATCAACCATTTCCTCTGCCGACTTGTATTCCCCAGTCTTCCAAAAAAGATACTCTCCGGTCCGTCCCTGTTTCACCGCCTCGTCATACATTTCTGTACAGGCGCCGTCGATCGCGATCCGAAAATCTTCGCCCGGACGGTATCCCGCCTTCTCGACCGCCTTAACGATATACTGGAGCGCCTCTTCGTCATCCCGCAGATTTGGGGCGAAACCACCCTCATCTCCGACACTCGTGATATGTCCTTCCTGTTTTAACAGAGCTTTCAATTCCCGGTACACATTGCAGCACCACTCCAGGCAGCCATGAAATGAATTGGCACCCACAGGCATGATCATAAACTCCTGAATGTTCAAACTGGAATCCGCATGCTTACCGCCATTGATAATGTTCATCATCGGAACCGGAAGCGTTCTGCCATTTGTCCCTCCCAAATACTGGTACAACGGAAGTCCAACAGCCTGTGCTGCCGCCCGCGCCACAGCTATGGAAGTACCGAGGATCGCATTGGCTCCAAATTTCCCCTTATTTTTTGTCCCATCCTCGAGAATCATCAGCCGGTCAATCTCCACCTGGTTCAACGCGTTCTTCCCATCGAGCAGAAAACCTATGGTATGATTGACATGGTCCACCGCCTTCTTCACACCATTGCCTCCGTAGCGCGGTAAATCCCTGTCCCGCAGTTCAACTGCTTCATACGCGCCCGTCGATGCGCCGGAAGGAACCGCTCCCCTGCCTTTCGCGCCGCCGCACAGATTTACCTCTACCTCCACCGTCGGATTTCCGCGCGAGTCCAAAATTTCCCTTCCGCGTACCGATTTAATCCTAAACTTCTGTTCCATAAAAAAAGCCTCCTGTTTTTTACTTAGTATAAAACCGAAGACTTTTTTTATTCACGAATTCCCGTGCTATTTTTTATAGGACTCCCGCTCCTTCTTCATCAATTCTCCCACAAATACATTTCTTATACTTTCCAACGTACGAAATGTGTATGTACTCCTGCCGCATTGCTCGCACACTTCGTTGTCATTACTAAAATCGTCCACCTCTGCCCGAAACCCGCATATCGGACAGGAAATGAGGACTTTTTTGCCATTCGCCATGTCTTCTTTCACAACATACACCTCGATTATTTAGCCTCATAGCTGTCAAACTGCTCAAGCCACAGGGTATTAGTAATCTAAGTATACTATAAACCGTGAAAAATTGCAACTTTTTCCGCTTTTAATCCTTGGATTTACATCCTTGGATTTACATCCTTGGATTTACATCCTTGGATTTGCATCATTGGCATACCCTTCCCATACGCCCACTCATGCAAGTCCCCGCTTTTTTAACACCCTGTTCTCTATCACAGAAAAAATACATTTATCTATAATGATCCCAACCAGCACAATAACAAGCATAACGAGCATGACCTGATCGATGTCCGCCAGGTCGCGCCCCATAATAAGCGTCTGTCCAAGTCCGATCGACGTCGTCATGACCTCACCCGCCATAAGCGCGCGCCAGGCAAACGACCATCCCTGTTTCATACCGGAGATCAACTCTGGAAGACTAGCCGGAAAAATCACATGCCGGTATAGCTGGCCCTTCCCCGCGCCCATCGTCAACGCCGCTTTCGTATAGATCGGCTGTACATTTTTAATTGCGTTATCAACCGAAATGGCGATGCTGAATGCCGATCCCATGACAACAACAAACAAGATCGCCTGCGTCGAAAGTCCAAACCATAGTATAGAAAAAGGAACCCAGCATACACTCGGCAGTGTCTGTATTCCGAGCACGATCGGTTTTAGATTTTTCTGTAAATACGTAAAGTGATTGATCAGCAGACCTAAAACAATGCCTAACACGACCGCAGCCGCATAACCGGCAATGCCGCGCAGAAGAGAATTTCCAGTGGCCTGCAGCAGCGTACCATCGCTGAGAAGTTCAGCACATCTCTCCGCCACACCGCCAGGCGACGGAACCGAATACGGCTTGCAAACTGCCAGCAGATCGACAAATACCCAGTAAAATCCCTGCCAGGCCGCGATCAGTAATATTAAAAAAACAATCAATCCTATCATACTGACTCTCCTCTTACTTTCTCTAAAATCTGATGCCGGAGTTCTACAAATTCCGGGGAATATACGTGCCGCGGATGCCCTAAGCCGATCGTAACGATGTCTGATATCTGCCCGGTTTCCGGTGACAGGACAACGACTCGGTCGGCCAGAAAGACGGCCTCCTCCACACTGTGCGTGATAAACAGGATCGTCTTTTTCGTCTCCATCCATATTTTCTGCAGTTCCTCCCGAAGCCGGTTCGAAGTCTGCTTATCCAATGCCGAAAATGGTTCATCCATGAGAAGCACTTTTGAATCCATCGTCAAGGCCCGCGCCAGCGCCGTCCGCTGGCGCATTCCGCCTGAAATCTGATGGATCGGATAATTGCGGTACTTCGTCAGATGCACCATATCCAGGTAATACATCGCCTTTTTCTCCTGTTCTGCCGCAGGAACACCGGAAAGCTTCATACCAAATTTCACATTCTCTATGACATTGAGCCACGGATACAACCCGTGTTCCTGGAACATGACCGTCCGCTCTGCGCCGGGACCGGTCACCTTCTCCCCATCCAGCAGGATCTCGCCGCTCGTGGGCATTTCCAATCCCGCCGCCAAATTTAAAAGCGTACTCTTTCCACAGCCGGAAGTTCCGACGATACACACAAACTCGCCATTTTTCACTTCCAGATCGATCCCGTTCAGGGTCGGCATCTCACTGTTATCAAAATGCTTGCAAACCTGCCTAAACACTAACGCCATTTCATTCTCCATTTCCGCAGGCCCTACCTGCCTTCTGCAAACAACACGCCCTCTTCCGGCAGATCCGAAATGAGCCCCTGTTCCTTACTGATATTCGCAAATCCCATTACCGACTCGCGGTTTAGCTCCGTACTGACACCGATCCGCCCAAACGCTTCTGAAATGATCGTATCGCTCAGTGACTTTCCGGTAGCGCGGTCAATCTCCTCGTTGATCGTCTTCAGCGCCGTTGCATCCTCATTTACCTTTTTCGCCGCCGCTTCATGTTCTTTCAAAAACTTCTCGACAAGTTCAGGATTTGCTTCCATAAACTCTTTGCGAACTACAACGACCGCCACATCATACTGACCCTGCATGTAAATTTCATCATAATCCATCAGAAGTTCCGCCCCCTGCCCGAGAAGCGTCGCCCCCCACGGCTCCGGCACCAGCGCGGCATCTATATCTCCACGCTCCATCATATTAGCCACGTCGGCATTTTCTACTGCGCTGACTGTCACGTCCCCGCCCTCAGAAGCCGGCTTTAATCCATTTTCACTCAAGAGCTGGAGCAGGCTCAGATGCTGGGTATTCCCGATCTGCGGTATGGCCACGACCTTGCCGGATAAGTCCTTGACCCCTTGTATCCCAGATCCTTTTCGTCCCACCAAAACAGCTCCGCCTTTCGTTGCGCTGGACAGGATGACTACATCACCGCCAGACTTGACATTGGCATTGATCGCCGGCACAGGCCCGATATATCCGATATCGATCGCTCCAGAAAAAAGTGCCTCCACTTCAGCCGGTCCCGCATTAAACGCGTTCCATTTTACGGTAATGCCATCACCAAAACTCGATTCCAGATTCCCTTCGGCTTTCATCAAAAGCGCCTGGGCATGCGTAATATTATTAAAGTAACCCATATTGACAGTCGTTGCTTTCTCCTCGCTTTTTCCACATCCGGCCATCGAAGCCAGGATCATTAACATCATAAGAAAGATCGCTGCTTTTTTCAAAATTTTCATGATTAACCTCTTTTCTGTAAACAGACATCGCTCATCCCGTATGCCGGCTCACGTTTTTTCTTTCTTTATCATTTTATATCGCCATGGCAGAAAATCCCACTTATACTTTTGCAAACGTTTTCATTTGCAAAACGCCTGGATTTATGATATATTTGAGCAAAGCATATAGAAAATAGTTATTTCTTTATTTTTCATATTGCAAACGTTTTCAAACATATGCCGATTTCCGCAACACACTTTTCACCGGAAAGATTTGATATTCCGCCAAAAAGGAGGATGCCCATGTCACTAAAAAAAATAGCCCAGCTTGCACAGACATCTGTTTCCACCGTTTCCCGCGTCCTAAACGATCCCGCCCACCGCTGCCAAACCCCTGGATTAACAGAAAAGATCTGGCAGACCGCCGATTCCCTCCACTACGTGCCGGACGCTGCTGCCCGCCGGCTGCGCCTCGGCAGTCCTGAAAAAAGAGAACCATTCACCGTCGATCTATTTCTGGCCCGTTTTGATTCGATCGACAAAGATCCCTTTTTCCGGGAACTATTCTGGTTCCTCAAAGAGGAACTGATAAAACACAACTGTCTGCTCGGTGAGATACAAAATCCGATCGATATGGCGAATCTCCCAAACAACGGCGCCGCGCCGGATCATGTCCCCTACCGGCCAGTTCAGAAAGTCATATCAGAAAAGTCAAAAAACGCACTTGCATTCATTGCGCGCAAGCCAAATACCGGACTCCTTATTTTAGGGAAATGTCCGCCTGAACTCGTACCGATCGTAAAGAAGCGTTATGCCTTCCTGGTCGGCATTGACCGGAACCCGACGGAGTATGAATTTGACGAGGTCGTGTGTAACGGCCAGGCCGCCGCGGAACTGGCCGTCGAACATCTTATCGGGCTCGGGCACGAAAACATCGCCTACATCGGTGACTGCACCTATGAAACCCGTTATATCGGTTATTACCAGGCACTGATCAACCACAAGATCGCGCTCAATTACGAAAACATTTACCCGACCGACCAGACACAGGAACAGGGTTTTCATACGATGACGGCCCTGCTCTCCTCTTCCCGCCGGCCGACCGCCATTTTCTGCGCCAATGACTCCACGGCACTCGGAGTCCTGGACGCGCTGAAACAGCACAAAAAGAGAGGGTATTTTCCCTCTATTATTTCCATAGATAATATAAATGATTCGCAAAAAACCGTCCCGATGCTGACTACGATCGACATTCCGAAAAAAGAAATGGGGCATCTGGCTCTTATGCTCCTGCTGGATCGTAAAAACGGCGGCCATCATGAAAATGTCCGTCTGGAACTGCCCTGCCGTCTGGTCGAACGAGATAGCTGCAGCAGTCCGCCGCACAACTGACCTCACATGCCGCTCCCTTTTTTGGCCGCGGCCAGAGAAAAAGAACCAGCGCAATCGTTCACGCTGGTTCTCAGTTTATTTATTCACTCCATAGTCCATCTCGTTCCACTCTGTCCCAATCGACACGTAAGGCATCTACAACTTTGCCGTTATAACCTACCTGTTCCTGCTTCGAAATGTATTTCTGTTTCAGCAGGCCGTCCAATGCCATTTTTACCCTGTCTTTTGAAACACGGTTGTAATCGGATACGCTGTTTATCGTTTTCCAATACGTAACAAGTGTCCTTGGTTTATGCCTCAGCCGGCTCAGACTGGCAAATATCAACTCATTGTAATGATCTTTTTCCTGCGATTGTCTCGGCATTTCCACATAACTCGTGGAAACTGATTTCAGATGATTACTAAACCCAAACTTCACTCCATAAATGATCACTTTTTTCCCAAGTTCTTTCAAATATTCTGCCACTTTCAAAAAATGTGCATCACCCGTAAACAATATATAGACTTCGGGGCTTTTCTTCTTCGCTGCGTAACGGTAAATATAGTCCAGCATGATGACGTCTGTGAAATCTTTGTCCACGCCCGTTTTGTCACTGGCCGTGTGAACAACACCTGATGTCATTTTCTTCAGCCGGTTTAGGTCCTGTTCGATGTTCGGCTCTGAAAAATCGCCAAAAACGTATAAATC
>CAJTTQ010000054.1 GCA_910579145.1 uncultured Eubacterium sp. | reverse complement strand
GATCAAACTCTCAAATTGAAATGTTTGTTTCTGGTTGTTCCAAGATTTCTTGCTTGGCTAATCCGTTCAGTCGAGCTCCTTGTACCGAAAGTACAGGTCTCTTTACTGGTGTTCCTTTTCCCTTCTATAATAGAAGAGTTAAAGTCACGTTTTTAAAATGAATATCCAAAAGAATTACAGGAACTAACTCCGTCTGCTTTTTCTGCTCTCGCATTCTGCAGACTTCGTTTAGCTTTCTGATAATCCATATGAGACGAATGGAATGTTTTCCTTCATCCCGTTTTTGAATTTTCAGGGTTGTTTTACTGTTCAGTTATCAAGGTTCATTCACGCCTTCGCAGCCTCTGGGTTTGTGCCCTTTGGTGCGTCAGCGAATATTATCTTACCAAAACTTTCTTCTTTTGTCAACACTTTTTTTGAAAAAATTTTAATATTTTTTGCATATTTCTAAAAACAACGATTTTACGCCATTTCTCACCCTTACACAAATCCATTTAAACGATGCTGCATTCAAAATAAAAGAAGGCCAGCCAAGAAAATCGAATGCCAGCCCTCTCGCATACTTTTATTTGACGTTAAGCCATCTTCTTGCTTCCACCTGCATTCACAATTGCTTTCCGAATCAGATCGACTGGAATCATCGTTACCGCCAAAAGCACGACAGCCACCCAGCCGCCTATGCCAAACGGCACGCAGCTGAACATATTTCCGATACCCTGAAATACAGAGAACGGGATCAACGCCGCATTGACTATGACCGCCTGAACAAGAATGATCGTAAAGAACACTTTCAAAAATCCGGTGTTTTCATCCAGTCCCCGGAAGATTGAGAAGCCATCATCCCTCACATTAAAGCCGTTGAACAGGGCACTGACGATAAACAGTACAAAATATCCTGTCAGATGCTGCTTTTCATTTTCAAACAGTCCTGCAAAAAACGGATGTTTCAGATAAACAAAACTGACCACTGAAAGCCACGCGGCCATCACTAGTATCTGCGCCATCATTTTTTTGCTGACGATACTTTCATCGCGCCTTCGCGGTTTCTCGTCCATATATTCCCTCAATGCTGGCTCGTTTCCGAGCATGATCGCACCCAGTCCGTCCATCACCAGGTTGACGAAAAGAAGATGCGTCACCTTCAAGGGCTCTTCCACACCGTAAAATGGCGCGATGGCACTGACCACAACCGCTGTCACGTTGATCACAAGCTGGAATTTGCAGAATTTAAGTATATTCCGGTAAATGGTCCTGCCGTACCAGATTGCATCCTTGATCGACTTAAAGTTATCATCCAGAATAACGATCTTTCCTGCCTCTTTTGCGGCTTCCGTACCGCTTCCCATCGCAAATCCGACATCTGCTCTTTTGAGCGCCGGCGAGTCATTGACGCCGTCCCCTGTCATACCTACCACCAGGTTCATCTCCTGGCAGAGCCGCACCATCCTCGATTTATCCGTCGGCAGCGCTCTTGCGATGACCCGGATGTTAGGAATGATCTTCTTGACCTCCTCGTCGCTCATCTGATTTAATTCTGCAGAGGAAATGATCCGATCCGAGTCACTCGTGAGCAATCCGGCATCTTTCGCGATCGCCTGCGCGGTTTCTAACCGGTCACCCGTGATCATCACAACCTGAATCCCCGCATTCTGCACCTCCTGGATCGCCTCTTTAGCCTCAGGACGAACATCATCACGGATTCCCACAAGTCCGATGATTACGATATCATCGTGGATCGTATTTTCCACAAGTCCCTGTTCCGAATATCCGAACGCAAGCACGCGCATGGCCTTACTCGCGAGCTCGTCAATCTTTTGATCCAGCGCTTTCTTCTGGATCGGTTTTACATTTCCATCCGCATCCAGATAACTTTTTGCTTTGGCGAGAAGCCGTTCCGGCGCACCTTTATAAAAGGTCTTGCCTGCATGATCAATGCGCGCCTGGCTGAACTTATTCGTCGAGTTAAATCCCTGGCTCGCCGTCACTTTGTTTTCCTTATCCTCTTCGAGCGCCCGAAACGTCGGTTCTCCGATAAACTTCATCAGTGCCTGGTCGGTAGCATTGCCGCCGATCACCTGGTGTTCTGAGCCAAACATGGACTGCGTATTTTTTCCGATCGCAAAATTGAGCAGACCTTTTACTTTCGCATGCTTTTCCAGATCAGGAAGCGCGATCGAAGCACCATCCGCCGTAAAGAAATCTACCACTTCCAGCCGGCCTTTCGTAATCGTTCCCGTCTTATCGCTGAATAATATATTGAGGGATCCTGCGGTTTCGATTCCTTCCGCCTTCCTGACAAGTACATTGTGGTCTAGCATTTTGCTCGTGTTCTGCATCAATACGAGCGAGATCATAAGAGGCAGTCCCTCGGGTACTGCGCAGACAATGATCACGACCGCCAAGGAAACCGCTTCTACTACATCCTTTATGATTTCCTGTGGTCCGATTGCGAAATACGCAGAAAATCCACCGGCCTGGACAATAAAATAGACAAAATATAACAAAGCAATGGCGATCGCGCCGATATATCCAAAGGTCGAGATCTGTTTCGCCAGTTTTGAAAGCTTTACTTTTAACGGGGAATCCGGCTCATCTTCCTGCATTTCTTCTGCCATTTTTCCCATCATCGTCTTCAGGCCGACCCGGCGGACATCCAAAACACCCTCTCCGTCAAATACGACCGCGCCTCGGAACAGCGAATGACGATCCACAAAGGTATCGCCGGTAATCTCTTCTGGCAGTTCCACTCCTTCCGACGCTTCCGTTTTTTTACATTCCTCAGCCTCGCCGTTCAGTGCGGAATTGTCCACCCGGAGCGAACCCGAAACGAGGATACCGTCTGCCGGGATCTTATCTCCGGATTGCAGTAAAACCTTGTCCCCGACGACGACATCGTCTACATCAATGACGCTGATCAGGGAATTCCGGTGAACCTTACATTCATCCTTTTTCGTGTTCTCTTTTAATTCACGGTATTTCGTATCACTGGCAACCCCGGTTTTCGCTGATACAAATGCGACGATAAGAACGGCAACGATCGTTCCCAGCGGCTCATAAATATCCGCGTATCCGACCGCACACATAATGATCATGAGTACGGCGATCGCCAACAGTATTTTTATCATCGGGTCGCCAAATGTTTCCTTAAATTCCTGCCAAAACGTGGTTGGTTCAGAATCAGGAATCGCATTGGAGCCATATTTCTGTCTTGACTCCTCTACCTCCCTGTCTGTAAGTCCCTTGTACTGCATTTCATTCCTCCTTCATAAAGTAAGTCGTTATCGATAGCGGTTAGCCAGATCGCCAATCGCCTTGTCCTTCGTCCCCTGGCCGATCGCGTTAAATTTCCACTCGCCGTCCTGCCGGTACACCTCCCCAAAAATCATCGCAGTCATTTCAGAATAATCTTCCGTCAGGCTGTACTGGCACATCTCTTTGTTATTTCTGCCATCCACCAGCCGGATAAACGCGTTCTCGATCATTCCAAAGTGCTGTTTCCTGCTGGCCGCTCCGTAAATATTTACGACAATGACCATCCTGTCGTATTCCGCCGGCACACACGAAAGATCGACGACGATCTGCTCGTCATCCCCTTCTCCCGCGCCGGTCAGATTATCGCCCAAATGCTGGACAGCACCAGATTTGTGCTGGAGATTCCCATAATATACAATATCCGTTTTATCTGCTAATTTCCCGTTTTTCAACAGAAACGCCGATGCGTCGCAGTCGATCGGTTTCGGTTTCCGCGAAAAGAAACCGCCGCCGGACCGCTTCGCCTCATCCCAGCCTAATCCGATCAAAACTTTCGAGAGCCCGGCATGATCTTTTGAAAGGCTGACCTTCTGCCCCTTTTGTAAACGTACTGACATCCTTCACCTCTTTCCGCGCTTATTCAGCGTCTATACCATAATGCCCGCACAATGCCGCCAAACCGCCCTGGAAGCCGCTTCCGATCGCGTTAAATTTCCATTCCCCATTGTGTCGGTATAATTCGCCAACGACGACTGCTGTTTCAATCGAAAAGTCCTCACCGAGATCATATCGGATCAGTTCTGACCCGTTTGATTCATCCACAATGCGGATAAACGAATTCGAAACTTGTCCGAAATTCTGACGCCTCTGGTCCGCCTCATAGATCGTGACCGTAAACGCGATTTTCGATATATTTGCCGGGATCTTAGTTAGGTCAATCTGGATCTGCTCGTCGTCACCTTCACCTTCACCGGTCAGATTATCTCCCATGTGTTTCACGGATTCACTGGCATGCTCCAGGTTTCCATAGAAAATAAATTCCCGTTCCGTCGGGCACTTCCCATTTTCCCCAAGCAAAAATGCCGACGCGTCCAAATCGAAATCCGCCCCGGAATCAAACACATTGGCGTCCCATCCAAGTCCTACCATGATATTTTTTAATCCCGGGTTGCCTTTTGTCAGATCTACTTTCTGACCTTTTGATAAATTAATTGACATAACCATATCCTCCTATTCTTTTCCCCATCGTATCATAGTGTATCACATGGGTCAAAAATTATTTTACCACTAACAGCATTTACACCTATTGTATCATGAAATATTTGGAAAGGCAAGATTGTATCCCCCTGTTGTTCAGGCTCTGCGCTAATCCCTTCTCCGGTTTGTCAGTAACAGAAGACGGAACAGCTGCAAGGCGGTCGCCACCGCTGACGCCACATAGGTCAACGCCGCGGCCCGCAATACTTTTCTCGCCGTTCCCACCTCTTCTTCGTATAAAATATCCGTACTTCCGAGTACACGGAGCGCTCTTGACGAGGCATTAAATTCTACCGGAAGCGTGACGAGCTGAAACAGGAGCACGGCGGAAAAAAGCACGACTCCTATCCGCGCCAGCCCAAAAAATCCCAGAATCAGTCCCGCCAAAATGAGCGGCATTGAAATCGTCGAAGCCACATTTACGACCGGGACCAGCGCGCCCCGCAACTTTAACGGCACATATCCGCCCGCGTGCTGGATCGCGTGCCCGCACTCATGCGCCGCCACGCCGATGGCGGAAACCGACGACGATCCGTAAACCGACTCCGACAGCCGGAGCGTCTTTGATCTCGGGTCATAATGATCCGTCAGATTTCCCTGCACGCGCTGGATCTGAACGTCAAAGATCCCGGCGTTTTGCAATATTTGTTCTGCCGCCTGTTCGGCGCGGATCCCCCGCCGGCTGAATACCTGACTGTATTTCTGAAAACTGCCGCGCACGTTTGCCGAGGCCGCCATACTGATCACGACACCGATCAGGACGAGAATGTACGTAGGGTCAAAATAATAGTAAAACATAATCATTACCTCTTTTCCAAAAATAAATATCTGTTACATTATATTCCCAATATCCCCGCCGCATTTCCCCCGAGGATCTGTTCCTTCTCCTGTTCTGTCAGACTACACCCGCGCACCCACTCCACATTTTCCTGCTGGCTGCTCCAAGGCGTATCGCTGCCAAACAACACTTTTTCCACCCCGTGTTCTCTGACCAGTTCCACAAACTGCGCGTCATCGAGCATGCTCCCGTATACGCCCGTATTTTCCACACTGACCGTACCCGTCAGCGAAAACGATGTATCGAAATATACCGGCGCGCCGCACACATATTTTTTCACATCTTCCCACATCTGCCAGCCGCCCATGTGGGCAAGGATCAGATTTTCGCATTTTACAGTTTCAATGACATTCAGAATCCGCTTCACGTCACAGTGCACCTCATCGGGATACACCTCATCCATTCCCGCATGGGTCAATACCAAGAGTCCCTGCTCGGATGCCGCATCCAGGATTTTCATATACCGGATATCGTCAAAATAGGTGTCCTGATAGTCGGGATGGATCTTAACGCCTTTTAAACCCGCCTGTCGGATTCCACGCATCAAATCTTTCAAACGTTCGGAATCCGGATGAACCGCCGCAAAAGAGATCAGGCCCTGTCCGCCATAACACTCCATGATCTGAACCGCCTGCGCATTTAATTTGCCCACCTGCTTCGGGTTTGTCGCCACTGGAAGGAATACCGAGTGATCAATACCGGCACGTTCCATGCTTGCCACGAGTCCGGCAGACGTACCATCTGCCTCAATCCTGCTGCCCGTAACGGATTCCATTCTCTGCACCACTTTTTTTACGATGTTCTCCGGGTAGGTGTGTGCGTGGATATCAATGATCATGCGCCTTGCTCCTTTCGCTCATTCGCTGTTTAAAATTCCAAAGTCACCGCGTTCATAAAAGTACTGGATCATATCTGCAAATGATTCCTGTTTCCCCTCTTCATCAGGTGTGAGAAAATAGGTATGTACAAGTTCTGCATTCTGATAATCTGCACAGATTTTATACTGCGTCCTTCTCGCCCGCTGAAGTTCATACGCATTTAAGTTCAACAGATCACATGTGTATTGCCCGCGTTCTCCAGTTCCCTCAATCTGCCCATTAGGATAAAATATAAAGTGCCCCTCACACGCTTCCAGCGGTGATACAAATAACGCTTCATCATACTCATTTGCCTTTTTTGAGCCACAAGTCAGTGTCGAACCTTCCGACCTGCAAGAAACAATTATGTTTTCATACTCCATCGTTTGCTTCGGATATTTTGCCTGTGGCTTAATATGTTCATTCAAAGAGTCTTCTATTCCAATGCTCCTACAACAATAGGCACACAATCCATATTGTGACCGCAATAAATAATTACGTAAATCCTTTCTTGTTTCCCTTCCCTGTCTGGACTTATCCAAATCCATATAGGAATGATTCGGATGTAAACGTTTATATTCGATCCAAAAATCCGGCTCTGTTTCTCTATTTATTTTTTTCATCTAAAATCCTGCTCCTTTTCAAAAATCCCTGAACCATCATGTACTCTTCATCCATCTCTCCTGAAATATCTTTTAATTTTTTCAATAACTCTTCCGCTTCTAGATATTTCTTCTGAGCAATCAACTGGTTGATATTTTTTATCAAAGATTTAACATCACCACTTTTCGAATCTGTATTCATATATTTTTCCAGTATCAGGTTACTATCATATCCATCCATCCGTCTAATGGCATCCACCACGCAGCCGCCATCTTCCGTCTCAGATAATACATAGATATTATAGCGATCGTCTGCTTCCCCTAAAATCTGTGGGGAGTGAGTCGTGATAAAGAATTGAATGTTGGGAAAAGTTGTCCTTAACACCTTTAATACCTTTCTTTGCCACAATGGGTGCATATGAAGTTCAATCTCATCAATCAGCACGATTCCCTCTCCCTCCAAAGGATTCTTCAACCCCGGATTTGCCAAGGCCAGCCTTCTCGCAAGATCGCCGAACATAGCAAGTGTACATTTCTCCCCGTCTGACAATAGATCCACCCGTATTTCCTTTCCCGCTTTATCTGCTACCATTCTAACCGGGTTTCTCTTCACTCTCAGATTTGTTACATTTCCAATCATCGCTTCAATTGCATTGCTGACACATGTTAATAAAGAATCTCGATACGCAAGATCATTTTGTTCTCTTGCTTCGATCACTTCTTCTGCCTCCCGCTCCCGATACCATTCAAAAAATGTCCGAAAATCAAGTTCATTCTCTATCGTTCGTTCCAATGCAGATAATTTATCAAAATCATGCTTTTTCCGAATCCGATCCGGTATATCCAGTACCGAGCGATTTGTACCGTAATTCACATAAACCGGCATATTAGCCGTTTCGTCCTCTAAGTAATTTCGTGTAAATCCATCTGTAAACTTCGTATAAAAACCGCTATGATAAGATAACGTATTTTTTCTCTGATTCTTTTTTGCCCTTGTATGGCATCTCATAAGAGGATAAATGGCCCCACCCAGTTCCACTTCCCCCTGAAGCATCAAGTCTGATTTCCCGAATGAAATCATATCGTCTGAAAATGAACGAAACGCTGTTCCCTGCGCAGGATTCAGACGATTGATCCACACTCGGTTCAAGTAATTGATAGCGGATAATATTGTCGATTTTCCCGTTCCATTGATTCCGAAAATAATCGTGCTCTTTCCATTGAACACAAATTTCTGCTCCGAAAAAATCTTGAAATTAAATAATGTTAATTCCTGCAGCCGCATCCCGTTTCATCCCCTCTCTTACTGAATCTGCCCGGTTTCCTCTCCCTCACTCTTATAAACGATCTTCAACAGCACAAGCCCCCTTGCCGGCGCCGTAGGACCTGCCAGCTTCCGGTCTTTCCTGTCGATCGCCTGCTTCACCGTCTCAATCTCCCGTCTCCCCATGCCCACCTCGATAAGCGTTCCCGCTATGATGCGCACCATATTATACAAAAAACCATTCCCTGTGATCTGTATTTTTATATCTTCTCCATTTTTCAAAATTTTTATATCATAAATACACCGAACCGTTGACTTCACCTGACTGCCAGCTGAGCAGAACCCGCCAAAATCGTGTTCACCGATAAACAACTGCGCCGCTGCCCGCATCTGCTCGACATTGAGCGGGACATACACAAAATGCGCGTACAGCCGCTTCGTGGGCAGCTGGGTTTGCGCGTTCGTGATCGCGTACTCATATGTCTTATGTTTCACCCCGTCTCTCGGATGAAACGTGTCCGACACCTGCTCCGATCGCATGACCCGGATGTCTTCCGGAAGGCGCTGGTTGACGGCCACCGCGATCTTTTCCGGCGGGATGCTCGTCCGGGTATCAAATACCGCCGCATTTCCCAGCGCGTGAACGCCTGCGTCCGTGCGGCTCGCCCCGGCCAGTTCGATTTCTTCCCCTAATAGCTGCTGTAATGCTTCTGTCAAAATCCCCTGCACGGAAACAGCATTATCCTGTTTCTGCCAGCCGTGGTAATTTGTCCCGTCATACGCCACTGTCAGTCTGATCCGCATATATCTTTACCCCATTTCATTTTATTTCTTTTCAATTTCATAGATGCGAGTGAGACGAATGATCATAGCGCGATCCACGGAAACCCGCGTCCGTTTTCGCACCCTCCATCAATAGGGCACCAGTCGGTTCACAAGCACGATCACCGCAACATAAAACACTAAAACAACATACGCCCTCACATCCCGGCCCTTGTATTTCAACGGTTTCATCTTCGTACGGCCTTTTCCGCCATGATAACATCTGGCTTCCATCGCGAGCGCCAGATCATACGAACGCCTCGTCGCCGAGACGAGAAGCGGAACCAGGATCGAAGTGATGGCGCGGACCCTCACCAAGATATTTCCCTCCTCAAAGCTCGCCCCCCTCGCGCTCTGCGCTTTCATGATGCGGTTCGCCTCTTCCAAAAGAATGGGGATAAACCGGAGCGCAAGCGACATCATCATCGCCAGATCGTGCACCGGAACCCCGATCTTCCCCAGCGGTTTCAACAGGCTCTCGATCCCATCTGTCAATTTAGTCGGTGTCGTCGTATAGGTCAAAAGCGAGGAACCGATCACGAGATAGATGAGCCGCAGTACGATAAATGCCCCATTTTTCAAGCCCTGCCACGTCACCGTGATCGTGTGGCCGGAAAAAAGTTCCCACTCGAACACCGCGTCCCCTTTCGTAAAAAACAAGTGATAGACCGCGGTAAAACAAAGGAGGAACAAAACCGGTTTCAGTCCTTTTGAGATATATGAAAACGGCACATGGCTCAGCACAATGGCCGATACCAAAAAAACCGTTACCAAGGCATATCCGGCAAACCCGCGGAACAAAAAGAGGGAGACCAGATATACGAGTACCGCTGTGATCTTTACCCGCGGATCCAGATCATGTATTTTAGACCGGGCGGGATAATATTGTCCGATTGTCATATCTCTTAACATGGCGCTCTCTCCTACTTGTTATCATAACATTTCATGATCGCTTCCACCGCCTGTCCCACATTGATGGCGTTATGCGGCAGGCGGATTCCCCGGTCCGCCAGCCCTTCCATCACATACGTGACCTGCGGCGCGCGAAGTCCGATCTTTTCCAGTTCCCGATAGTGGGAAAAAACGTGTTCCGGCGCGCCATCGAGGAAAATGGTCCCTCCATTCAGCACAACAAGCCGTTTGGCGTATTTTCCCATATCCTCCATACTGTGGGACACGACGATGACGGTAATGCCGCGCTCCTCGTGAAGTTTTTTTATGAGCTGCAGCAGATCATCCCGCCCCTCCGGATCCAATCCGGCTGTCGGCTCATCCAGAATGAGGACTTCCGGCTCCATCGCCAGCACGCCGGCGATCGCCACCCTCCGCTTTTGGCCGCCGGACAATTCCAATGGGGATACATCGAGCAGATCATCGGTGATCCCTACCTGTTTCAGCGCCTGAAACGCCCGCATATCCACTTCGAGCGGTTCCAGTCCGAGATTCCCCGGGCCGAACTTCACATCATCGAGGACGGTTTTCTCAAACAACTGCTGTTCCGGGTACTGGAAGACGATGGAGACTTTCCCGCGAAGCTTTTTCTTTGAATAATCTTTATCGTTTATGTCTTCCCCATTGTAATATACGCCGCCGGAAGTCGGCACGAGCAGTCCGTTCAAATGCTGGATCAGCGTGGACTTTCCTGAACCGGTATGGCCGATCAGGCCGATGAACTCCCCGTCGTCTATTTTAAGACTCACATCATACAGTGCTACCTTTTCAAATACGGTTCCCTTCCCGTACACATATTCCACTTCATTTAGTAAAATGGACATCGTTTCCTCCATTTCCCTTTAAGCATTTAAAGTATTCCCGCCAGACTGTCCACGAGTTCATCCACCGTGAGCAGATCCGCCGGTAACGGCACGCCCCTTTTTCGCAGTTGGGCTGCCAGCTCTGTCACCTGCGGGACGTCGAGGTGATATTTTTTTAATTTGTCCGTCTGTGAAAATATTTCTTTCGGTTTCCCTCCCATGACAAGCTCTCCCTCATTCATCACGAGAACCCGGTCCGCTTCCGTTACCTCGTCCATAAAATGAGTGATCCAGAGAATGGTAATCCCTTCTTTTTCATTGATCTCCCGCACGGCCTCTAATACGTCCCTGCGCCCGCACGGGTCCAGCATCGCCGTTGACTCGTCAAACACGATACATTTTGGCCGCATCGCCAGCACTCCCGCGATCGCCACGCGCTGCTTCTGTCCGCCGGAAAGGTTATTCGGACAATCCTTGCGGTTCCGGTACATGCCGACCTTTTTGAGGGACTCTTCGACGCGGCTCCAGATTTCTTTCGTCGGCACTCCCAGATTTTCAGGGCCGAATCCGACGTCTTCTTCCACGACATTGTTTACGATCTGATTATCCGGATTTTGGAACACCATTCCCACTCTCTGGCGGATCTCCCAGAGCATCCCACCGTCACTGGTATCAATGCCGTCCACATAAACAGTTCCCTCTCCCGGCAGCAATATGGCGTTGATATGTTTGGCGAGCGTTGATTTTCCCGAGCCGTTGTGACCGAGAACGGCAACAAACTCGCCTTTCCTCACCTGAAAGGATACATGGTCTAACGCCATTTCCACGCCAATGACCTCGTCATTTTCGTCACGCCGTATGTATTCAAATACGAGATTTTCTACTTTGATCAAAATGCCACCATCCCATCTGCTGTATTGACACGGTTACAATTAGAAGTGTAACATAAGATACTTATTTTTTCCATCGTTTTTTGAGGCCGGTATCCAGCTTTCTTTTTGGCGCTTTCCGTTCGCTCCCTTTTTACAGATCCTCCGGCACGGAATCTGATTTTCGAAGTTCTCCCAAAAACAGGCCCCTGACATATAAGTATAATTCTCCATCGAGTAAGACCATATGCTCCGCGAAGTCGTTTGATATTTTTTTCATTCCTGAATCCGTAAAATCATATACATAAATCCCGCTTTTTTCATCGTCTTTGCCCTCTGCGTATTTCGAGGGCATACACTCACTTTCAAAATAGGAATATAAAATCTTTCCATGATACGCTAACATACATGTGCACGTAGCTGACGGAACTGGTTCGATCGGAAGTTCAACCTGATCGAGTTCTCTTTCTTCCAGATCATAATCCCATAAAGTACCGTCGCTTCCCATAAACACGATGTGTTGTTCCGTCATACAGTGGGATTCAACGATCCGGTCTTTTCTGTAGATTTGTTTCAGATTATACGAGAATATTTCCTTCCAGCTGGTTGTATCGAAACAGATCAGAACCTCATTATTCACATCCAGCCCGTATAAAATTTGATCTCTCAGGCCGATCAGTTCGATGATCCTCGAACCGGACTCTACGTTCTGTCTGTTGTTTTCCCCGCTCCTCGAAAATAGAGAAAGCTGTCCGTGATCATCCGTATAATAAATGTGATCCCCACTGACGAAAAAAGACGTTACCTGTTTTTGGAGAAGCTCTTCCCCCTCCTCGTCCAATCGCTTCAATGTATCATCTGAATCTATGTAAAATAACGAATCTTTATCCCGTTGGTAAAAATCTGCCGACACGTAGTCTCGTCCCGATGTATCCTCCAGAGCGGGGAAATGTTCCACGATCACTTTTACATAATCATTACTTACGGTATTCCTGAAAAAGTAAAACAGGAACACTGCTATGATAAGTATGATAGCGATTAAAACATATGATCTGGCTTTCATGTATTGGTCCTCTCTTTCCTCCTAGAGGCATAGGCGTAAAAATAGATCGCTGGCTGCTTTGTCCTTCATTATAGCAGTTTGGGGCACCTTTCCGCAACATGAAATCAATAAATTTAGCACACATATTATTACTTGTGTTGTTTGCGGCACTGTCTTACATAGACGATCACAAAAAGAAATAGCATCCTTACCTGTCCAAAAGTGAGGATGCCATTTTTTATAGTATTTAATTACTGAGGGCAATTGGAGAATCAATTCCGATTACCAATATCAATGTGCTATTGATCGCAATCTCATGCTGAAGTTTCATACTGTCACGTCAAATGACTCCTGTTCTGCCCATCCCTGCCAAGGATCTTCGAACCGTATTTCCTTCCGGAGTTCCTCTTCTTGTCTTACTTCGTCACGTTTTTCTTTCAGCCGCTTTTCCTCCAGTTGTTTCTCTTCGGCCCGTTTCTCCGCCCGTTTCTGCTCAGCCTTCTTCTTCGCCGTCTTTTTCTGCGCGGCTTTTTTACCCGCCGCCTTCTCCGCTGCTTTTACGGCTGCCGCTTTCCGGCTCTTTGCTGCTGATTTTGCCGGGTCGATATTGTCATAAAGAAAACTCATGCTCCTGACCTGCGCATGGGATTTTGAAGATGAGAACGGCGTGTCTGACATACAGCTTCCCCGGTACGGGATTCCGTCCGGTCCTGCAAACTTCCGATTCTTTTCCGAAAGTGAAAAAATGGTTCCCGTCAGATGGGACGTCACCTTTCTCCCGTCGCTGTACTCAAGCGTATATCCTTTCTTTCCCTGAAGTTCGGAATCCATCAGCCCGTAAACTTTTGCCCGGTAACTCGGATCAGACGCCATTTTCTGCAGCTGCTTCTCATCGATATAGAGATAAAATTTCCCCGCTGTCACTTTGGACGGTTCCCGGTCCGTCAGCGTATACTCCGGAAACCAGTCGTTGATCTGCTGTTTCAACTCCTCCACACTCATCGTCCCGTCACCGCCTTCTTTCGAGATCTGGGACGTATAGTAAGACACTGCCTGCCTTTTATAAGACTGAAATCCTTCGTTCATATCTTCCAGATATTTATATACCTTGCCGGGATTCCAAACCGGTTTTCCTGATGCGTTCGGTTTGGAACTCTGGGCCGCCTGAACACTGCCAGCCGCTGTCGTCATCATAATGGACATGATCATTCTCCTTTCTGCTGCCGATTACATTTTCCTGCTATTTGCATCTCTGCGCAGTGTTTCCAACCAAAGCCGTAACGCCCCGCAGTTATCAGCCAAA
The DNA here is from genome assembly GCA_910579145.1 of uncultured Eubacterium sp. Taxonomy (GTDB): domain Bacteria; phylum Bacillota; class Clostridia; order Lachnospirales; family Lachnospiraceae; genus Eubacterium_F. The sequence goes on along the minus strand of CAJTTQ010000054.1, from coordinate 4,907 downwards.
TTCGCCTTCCCTTTGTATATCGGCATCAGACGGCATATTATTTACACACGTAATCCTTTTATTATTTTTCCGGGAACAATTTGACCGGATCCCAGCCGTACTGATGATACTGTGTTATGTCAAGTCCGTTATCTTTTACATACTGGCGCAGCAGCTTTTTACGTATTCTTTCCTCTTGTTTCTCATGATCTTCAAAGTATTTTTTATAGATCGACGGATGCCCCTGGCAGAATTTTTCTATGCCCTTGCCGTACTCTGCGCCGTCTCCCGTTCTCTCCACCTTTACAACCTTATACGCGCCGTCTTTTTTCTTTAAATGAAAGCACGCTGACATCGCATCGCCGCCTTTCTCCTCCAGTGTATTTCCGTTTTTATAATAGGAGAAACACCAGAAGTTTCCGAATACTTTCCACACCCCGTCTTCCTTCACGATCTCATAGAACACAGGCGCCGGTATGACTGGAAATTCCTCCTCGTCTGTTTCCTGTTCATGTTCCACGAGATAATCACAGATCGCCTTCATTTTCATATCCTTACCCGTATATTGATAACGCGGCAGCTTATTTTCCTTCTCCGTTTGTTCCGACACCGTCTCTGGCACCGCGGTCACCAACTGCCGGGTGTCGGCTTTTCCCGTTTCCGTATTTACCGTGTACAGTTTATAACTGCCCCGCTCGATCAGCAGACAGCTCATATAGTGTTCCCCTTGTTCCGACGTCCAGAGGAAAGACTGCTCACTATACTGAACGGCATCTGCCTTTCCTTCCTGCCAGGCACATATCGTCGCTATATCCACATGTTTAAATGTATCTACGTAACACTTTTTCATTGTTTTCTGCCACTTCTTTGCCAGAGAAGGATCCTTCTTTATCTCGATCGGTTTCAGGTTCAACACGGTATCCGGTTCGTCGGATTCCGCCATTTCAAAGACGTAAGCCTTTCCCTGTACGGCTTTATTTTTTTCATTGAATACGACGACGGAATTTCCCTCCACGAGAATCCGCGTCGCCAGGGAATGTGCGGTGAAATAGTAGCAGTCGATTTCCTGCAGATCGACCGTGGCCGTCACCTTTTCTTTTGTTCTGTTATAAATAATCATCCCCCGGCTGTTGGCAAATATCAGCCGCGTTTCATCACAGAATAAAAGGGGCGGCGCAAAGACTTCCGACTCCGGCGTCCTGTTTTCTATGACCTGCGCACTCTCCGGTTCTATGTTCTGCGTGCCTTCCTGCTCCATGTTCTGCGCGCTGTCCGGTTCCATACCGCAAACTTCCCGGATCAGTTCCGTTATCCGTCCGTTGGTAGCTGCGTTCGTCCCGATGCCTAAGATCAGAACGCAGGCAAAAAGAACTGCCGCGGTCACGAGCGATCGTTTGATCGAAGAAGATGTTTTTCTCACTTTCCGATTACAAATGGATTTCCACATTTGGTTTTTGTCCGCCTCTTTCAACTGAAAAGAATCTACAAAGAGACGCATGTCTTGTTGGAATCGTTCTTCTTGAAAGACATTTCTTTTCTGCCTGTTATCATTACCATTAGCCATATGACATTCTCCTTTCCATCTATTCGAGAAAATCCTGATCCATATAGTACTGTTTGATCTTTTTACGTGCCGCCGCCAGCTGGGACTGGATCGTGCTTTCCTTGCGGTGAAGCATCTGTGAAATTTCCCGGATCGAATATTCTTCATAGTAATACAAATACAGGGCTTCTTTTTGCTTTACGGAAATATTCTGCAGCGCCCGTTCAAGCCGCGGATTGCAGACGGCTTTTCTTTCTTTCACGGCAATTTCCGGCACTTTTTCTATATCCACACGCTTTTTTCTCCATCCGCTCCGCAGTATGTCTTTACAATGATTGCGCGTTACGGTTAAAAACCACGCCGTTTCGTGCTGTTCATCTTGAAAGTTCATTTTCTTTTCATAAAACTTGATAAATATGTTTTGGACAGCATCCTGGGCGTCGGCATCATTGCCAAGATAGAAACAGCATATTTTATAGATCCGATCGACCTGGCGCGCGTAGACGGCTTCAAACTCCTGCTCGGTCTTAGATTGCCTCCTCTCCTCCGTGGCTCATTACTTTCCAGAGTATTAAATTTTTGCGCCAACATTTATGTTATCATATTATAAACGATTGAGAAGGGGGAAATATCCTTTTTGAATGTGAAATTATATGGCAATAAAAAACGGGAGCAAGTTTGTTTTTATGTTACCACTTTGCTCCCGTTTTTTGAATTTATTGTTTCGTTTCTTCCTCTGTCCATACGTCCTTTGCCAGACGAAAGACCTCCCAGCCCTTCGGCCAACCGACATACATAGCCACATGGGTAATAGTGGCTGCCATTTCCTCTTTTGTTACCCCATGACTTTTTGCATTTTCCAGATGGTAAGTTAGAGAAGAATCTGTTATGCCGGATGCCATCAAAGATACGACAGTAATGATACACTTCAATTTGACGGAAATCGCCTCTTCATTCCATACCTCTCCAAACAGCACATCATCATTCAAATGTGCAAACATCGGTGCAAAATCTCCAAGGCTTTCCCTTCCTGCGGTTTGTACAATTTTTTCACTCATCTTATTTTCCTCCAATCATTCAAAAATTTTATCATTTCTTTCCTTTGACGCCATTCTTTTTCAGCCATTTTGTAACTTTAGACGGCATACTGCTCCCACCGTCATACTCAATCGACAAGCCATCTCCCATCACTACATTTGGTTCCAGCTTGGCAATCGCTGTCAGGGTCTGCCCAAACTTTCCACCGCCATTGGAACAGAATGGTATAATCATTTTTCCTTTTAGATTATATTACTCCAGAAATGAGGCAAATCGGCATTGGTATGGATGCCCACCAGTTGGGATATTCTTCTGTCTAGTATGGACTAAAAAAAATTTTATTTTTTTCGCTTTTATTATATCCTCAAATCCCGCCGTGGGGAATTGCATAAATAGTTATACAGTTATAACCTGAAGGTTATTACCATTAGGAAGTAATTACTTCCCTCAAACTTATCTTACCTTTGCCGTTACTGAATGTCTAATACTTATTCTGACTTTCTTATCATACCTTGAAAGCATATTTAAAATCTCCAATATCCGTTTGGGTTGATTGAAATTCTAAATGCAACATTGAAGTTGTAAATGCACATTGACACTTTTATGAAATTGTAATTGCACGCTGCACAGGGTAAATGCAACACTTTTGACCGGTTTTTCTTGTCTTTTTTCTTCCTCTGCGCTAAAATCTCCTTAAAGATAGGCAGCACAAAGGACGGACTGCATTTTTTCTTTTTGCCGAAGTTGTAAATGCACCCCGTTTATTCGTATCATATTTCCTTTCTGTCCTGCCTTCTTTCAAGTGTTCCGGCTACTTCAGAAGTGCCGGTGTCAGGTTAATGGAATCGGACGGGATCTTCTTTAGGCCAAGGACGGATGCCGTCTCCTGCCCGTAGATTTTGATAAACAAATCTATGGGAGCCTGTCCGTTCCATTTTTTCCGTGGGTAGGAATTGATGTGGTTCATCATCAGCCTGACCTCGTCTTCCGTATAGCTCTCCTTCGCCGTCTTTTTCGGGATGATATAACGGATGAATTCATGGTTGCGTTCGCAGTTGCTTTTCTGGTTGCTGTTCATCGGGTCACAATAAAACACCCGGCATTCCCGTCCGGCTGTCTCCCCGTCTGTTTCTATCCGGGACGGATCTGTGAACTCACTCCCCCGGTCTGTAAGGAGCACCTGAAACAGCCTGCAGTAACCCTCTGCTCCAAGTGCCCGTCTCAGCTTTTGGAATACCTCCGTCACGCTTGCTGAAGTGTTGCGCTCCCTTAAGAACATCAGCTGAAGGTCGCAGGTCGTAAAGAATACCGTCAGGATCGCCTGTCCTCCCGGATGGATGATCACACTGTCCATCTGGCAGACTGCCGCATCCGGATGGAGCTCCCTATAGGATTCATAATCCTCATAGCTTCGCCCTATATGGCATTTCCGGTCCACCCGCAATACCGGCCCGCTTTTTTTCCTCTCCGGTCTGCGCAGCTTCTGTCTCAGGTCGATATTTCGGGCATCCAGAAGTCCGGCATCTATATAGGCATAGATGATCCGGTCGCTTACCGGCAGCTCGTCCCGGTGGGTTTCACAGATGGCAGGCAGGGACTGTCCCTGTTTCAGCAGCGGCGACACAATTCCATTGATCTAATCCAGTTCCGCCTCCGAGAGGGAGATTCCCTTTCGTGATTCCGACAGAAGGTTTTCGTACTGCTCCTGGGCGTATTTTGCATCATAAAGCATCCGCCTGAGACGGCAGCGCATCCTTTTCTCACAGGAATTGCACACAAACGGGGACTTTTCATACCCGGCACAAAACTCTTCCAGGTAATCCGGGCAGTTCTCAATGCAGCCGCCACAGGCACTCTGACACTGGCGCTTTCCCCTGATACACCCAGGGCGGCATTGGGGAACCTTTGCACAGACTGCATGGTGGACACAGTTGTTTCCTTTTGAGGATGCCACCAGCCGTCTGTGTGCCTTGATCTCCCGACCAACGGTGGAACGGTCTTTTCCGATGCGTTTTGCTATCTGGGCTATCCTGAGCCCTTGTTGGAGCCCTGCCTGGATAGCCAGTCTGTCATCAAATGTAAGATGTTTCATGCTCATATCTGCCTCCAATCCGAAGGCAGGACATGAAAGATTTTACTTGAGGAGCAGAGAAAAAGAAACCATGAAGTCCTGGATGCAACCTCATGGTTTCTGTGCCATATAATTCTAACTGCAACAGCAAATGTTGCAATTAACTTTTCAAGCAACCCAATATCCGTTTGATAAGAAACTCTCGTCCGTCCGTGCCACCTGTTAAAAAGGCAGGATCAAATTAGCGATGCAAAATAAATCTTCTGCGCTCATCCT
>CAJTTQ010000053.1 GCA_910579145.1 uncultured Eubacterium sp. | reverse complement strand
TATATTCAGAATACACAAAGGCTAACTGCCAAACCCCGCTATTGAATTAGTGCGTTTTGCTCATCTCTATAAAATTTATAGTTGATCTCACCGCGAGGCAGATCATGTTTCGCCTTTCACATCTCCTAATATACAACAAAAATGAATATTATGCAAGAACTTTTTAAATTTATACTTGCGTTCTATTTCAAGGGGGTGTATAATAAGAGAAGTCCTGAATATATTGCATAAAATTACGTTTTATACATAAAAATATTCATACCCATACAAACCGGATAGAAAAAACAGGGAGGAAAAAGAAATGATAAAAGCGGGCATTATCGGCTCTACCGGCTACGCCGGTCAGGAATTAGTGAGGCTGCTCCTGCAGCACAAGGAAGCGCAGATTATCTGGTATGGCTCCAGAAGCTATGTCGGAGAAAAGTTCCGTTCGGTATTCGGAAACATGTTCCAGATCGTCGAAGATCTGTGCCAGAAAGACGATCTCCACACGCTCTGCCGGGAAGCGGACGTCATTTTCACCGCGACGCCGCAGGGCTATCTGGCGTCGGTACTCGAAGAAGATATTTTAAGCCACTGTAAGGTCATCGACCTGAGCGCGGATTTCCGTATTAAAGATGTCGATGTGTACGAGAAGTGGTACGGCATCCATCATGAGAGCAGACAGTTTATTGATGAGGCCGTCTACGGACTGTGTGAGCTGAACCGCGAACAGATCAAGGGGGCGCGCCTGATCGCCAACCCGGGGTGTTATCCGACCTGCTCCACACTGGCCATTTATCCGCTGGTAAAGAATCATTACATCGAAACGAAAACACTTGTCATCGACGCGAAGTCCGGAACGAGCGGAGCCGGACGAGGGGCGAAGGTGCCGAACCTGTACTGTGAAGTCAATGAAAACATAAAGGCGTACGGGGTGACGAGCCACCGCCACACGCCGGAGATCGAGGAACAGCTGTCGTACGCGGCGGGAGAGCCGGTCGTTCTGAACTTCACGCCGCATCTCGTTCCGATGAACCGCGGCATCCTCATCACGGCGTACGCCGATCTGAAACCGGGCGTGACACCGGATATGGTGCGGCAGGCGTACACGGAATGTTACCGCGACGAGTATTTTGTCCGCGTGCTGGACGAGGGCGTGTGCCCGGAGACGCGATGGGTCGAGGGAAGTAATTTCGTCGATGTATGTCCCCGGGTTGATACGCGCACCGGCCGGGTGATCATGATGGGCGCGATGGACAACATCACAAAAGGCGCGGCCGGGCAGGCCGTACAGAACATGAATATCCTATTCGGACTGGATGAGACGGAAGGATTACGGCTCGTGCCGGTATTTCCATAAAATTCGTGTTCCGCGGCGGCTGTATAAGTTCGTGATAGCGAGCAGAGAAAGTGACGAGAAAGAGAGGAAGGTTATGAAACGGATCGACGGAGGCGTGACAGCTGCCAAAGGATTTGAGGCGGCTGGAGCGGAAGCAGGTATTAAATATGAAAACAGGAAAGATATGGCGCTCGTGTTTACGAAAACGCCGGCAGCAGCAGCAGGGACATTTACTACAAATGTAGTGAAGGCGGCCCCGGTACTTTGGGATCAGAAGATCCTGGCAAAAGGAAAACCGGTTCATGCGGTGGTGCTGAACAGCGGTATTGCCAATGCCTGCACGGGTGAGGAAGGAAACGGGTATAACAGGCAGATGGCAGAGGCGGTGGCAGAGGTGTGTTCGGTCGGTGTAGAACAGGTTCTTACGGCGTCGACTGGTGTGATCGGCATGCAGCTTCGGCCAGAACCGGTGAAGCGGGGAGCCGTTTTGTTAAAAGAGGCACTCTCGCCTTCGAGGGAGGGCGCAAGAGCGGCGGCGGAAGCGATCATGACGACGGATACCGTTGCGAAAGAGTGCGCGGTTCAAATTGAAATAGGTGGAAAGGAAGTCTCCATCGGCGGCATGTCGAAAGGATCCGGCATGATCCATCCGAATATGGCGACGATGTTAAGCGTCATTACCACAGACGCGAACATCGGCCGGGAACTGCTTCAGGAACTGCTCGTAAGCGTTGTGAGCGATACATTTAATATGATCTCGGTTGACCGGGATACGTCGACAAACGACACCTGTCTCGTCCTGGCAAACGGCATGTCAGGCGCGGAAGAGATCCAGAGCGGAACAGAAGCGTGTGAAACATTTAAGCAGGCGCTTTTTACGGTCGCCTGTGAACTGGCCAAACAGATGGCCGCGGACGGCGAGGGATGTACAAAGCTTTTGGAGGTGACGGTAGAACACGCGCGCACGAAAGAGGAAGCAAAGCTTCTGAGTAAATCCGTGATCACGTCAAACCTCGTCAAAACGGCGGTATTCGGAAGTGACGCCAACTGGGGACGGATCTTATGCGCGCTCGGCTATGCCGGCGTAGACTTTGACCCGGAAGTTGTGGATCTGACGTTAAGCGCCGGAGACGGAGAGAACCTCATCCTCGTGAAAGACGGCGTGGCCACGGACTATAGCGAAGAGCGGGCGACCGAACTTCTCGCTCAGCAATATGTAACCGTCGTGTGCGATATGAAACAGGGAGAGGCGGACGCGACGGCTTGGGGCTGCGACCTGACTTACGACTATGTACAAATAAACGGGGACTACCGCTCATAAGAAAGGACAGGATAGGAATGGATAAGAATATGAATGATGTGCTGATCAAGGCGGAGACGCTGATCGAAGCACTTCCGTACATACGGGATTTCAGCGACAAAAGGGTAATCGTAAAATACGGGGGGAGCGCGATGTTGGACGAGAAACTGCAGCAGAGCGTGATCAAGGACGTCGCGCTCCTGAAACTCGTGGGTATGAAGCCGATCATCGTGCACGGCGGCGGAAAAGAGATCAGCAAGTGGGTCAAACTCATGGGAAAGGAACCGGAGTTTGTCGAGGGCCTGCGGGTCACGGACGAGGATACGATGGAAGTGGCGGAAATGGTTTTGAACAAGGTGAATAAACATCTCGTCCAGATGATGGAAAAACTCGGCGTGCGCGCGGCCGGTATCAGCGGCAAGGACGGGGGGACGATCCTGTGTGATAAAAAGACCGTGAACGGAACGGACATCGGTTATGTCGGAGAAGTCCGGGAAGTCCGTCCCGATCTGATCGATACGCTCCTTGAGCATGATTTTGTGCCGATCATCGCCCCCATCGGACTGGGAGAGGATTTTAAATCGTATAATATCAATGCGGACGACGCGGCCTGTGCGATCGCCAAATCGATGAAAGCGGAAAAACTTGTATTTATGACCGACATCGAAGGCGTGTGCCGGGATGCCAATGACCCTTCGACCCTTTTATCCGTCTTGACGCTTGAAGAGGCAAACCGGATGATCGATGAGGGATTTGTCGGCGGCGGCATGCTTCCGAAACTTAGAAACTGCATTGACGCCGTGGAAGGCGGCGTGGGCCGCGTGCATATTCTGGACGGACGGCTCGAACACTGCCTCCTTCTCGAATTTTATACGAAAAAGGGAATTGGAACAGCTTTTATCGGAAATGAAAACAGTTTGTACCAGTATGAGACGGAAGGAAATGTCTAAGAAGCGAATGGAGGAAAAAAATGCAAGAAATCATAAACGAATCCGAGTCCTATCTCATCCATTCCTACAACCGCTATCCGGTTGTCCTGGATCATGGGGAGGGTGTTTATCTATATGACACGGACGGTAAGAAATATATCGACTTTGGCAGCGGGATCGCGGTCTGTGCGTTTGGATACAGCGACGAAGAACTCAAGCAGGCGCTGAAAGACCAGATTGATAAAGTCGTTCACGTTTCCAATTACTTTTATTCCGAGCCGCTTCGCGACGCGGCGAAAGGACTTGCGCGCATAACGGGAATGGATGTGGTTTTCATGGCGAACAGCGGCACCGAGGCAAACGAGGGGGCGCTGAAGCTGGCGCGCAAATACGCGCTGATGAAAGGCTATACAGACCGGTCGGAGATCATTTCGATGGAAAAGGGATTTCACGGGCGGAGTATGGGCGCCCTGTCTGTGACGGGCACGAAAAAGTACCGGGAGGCGTATGAACCGCTTATATCCGGTGTGAGTTTCGCGGATTATAACGATCTAAAAAGTGTGGAAGAGAAGATCACGGACCAGACGTATGCCATCATCGTCGAGGCGGTACAGGGAGAGGGAGGCGTATTTCCGGCAGAGCAGAACTTCCTTCAGGGAATCCGCGACCTTTGTACCAAACATGATATCATGATGATCTGCGATGAAGTCCAGTGCGGCATGGGGCGCACTGGGAAAATGTTCGCCTATGAACATTACGGCATAAAACCGGATATCGTCACGATGGCGAAAGGGATCGGAAGCGGGATCCCGGTGGGGGCGATCGCGACGACGAAAGAGATCGGCAAGGCGTTTGTGCCGGGAGACCACGGAACGACATTTGGCGGCAATCCATTTGCCTGTACTGCCGTCGCCAAGTCGATCGAACTGATGGAAAAACGGAATCTGTTAGGGCATGTGAAAGAAATGGGGGATTATCTCGGACAAAAATTGCAGGAACTCACGGTCACCTGTCCTGTCGCAAAGGAAGTGCGGGGGCTCGGCCTGCTGCGCGGCCTCGTATGCGACGCCCCGATCGGTGAAATATGCAGCCAGGCGCTGGAACAGGGACTGATCGTACTGAGTGCGGGGACAGATGTCGTTCGTTTTGTGCCGCCGCTCATCATCGAGAAGGCGCACATAGACGAAATGATCGCCAAATTGGAACCGGTATTGCAACGATGTTCCGGTGCCCCGCATTAACTGTCCGGGTTCTTTTTTGACCGGCGGTACATGCTGGGGGACATGGTAAAATGCTGTTTGAACTGACGGCTGAAATGTTCGGTATTCGAGTATCCGCACTGTTCCGCGATACGGTATACGGGGATATCCGTGTGTTCTAGTTTTTCCTTTGCGAGGAGGAGCCTGTTTTGGATCACGTCGTCCATACAGGTGATGCCAAAGCGCTTTTGATAGATCTTTTGCAGGTGTCTCGGACAGATGTGCAGCTGTTTTGCCATTTCCGGGACACTCCACGGAGAAGCCGGATTGTTTTGGATGTTCATGTGTAATTGTAATAATTCCAATTCCCTGAAATCGTCCGCATTACTGGACAGCGATTCGTGCAGTTTCGAAAACAGTAATTGGAACAGGGCCTGGATCGACGACTCCTTGTATTTGTTGTCAAAAAAATTTTCACACGCCAGCAGATGGAGAAGCTGTTTGATGAACATATAGTCTCTCGTCTGAAACGGCGTTTCCAGCGGGATATTCCCTTTGCAGATAAATGGCTCATCCGTGTAAAACCGCGTCCAGTCATCGCTGTAGATCTTTTTTTCCGCCGCGCCATAATGGATGAGTGAATGCGGCGGATATAAGATGGCGGCGTGTGCCGGCATGACAATTCTCTTTCCATCAATTACAAAATATGTCTGGATATGGGTTTGTACGAACAGCCACCAGTCGTGTTCCCGGTCCATATCACATTCAAAACCTACCGGGTGGGACGTGTCTGTCTGAACGAAAATAATATCTATCATACTCAATTCTCTTTTCTGTCTGATGATGCGGGTCTATCGTCAGGCCCATATTTCATAGTACTGTTCTTAGTATACAGGAACAGAGAAAAAAATACAATAAAAAAAGTCACAATATATCATGAAACGATACCCAATTTGTCATAGTAAAAATACGTCAATACAACTAGAATGAAAGTTAGATACAATCGCATTCCTTCGCGCGGAATGCTTCGGAATGAAGAAACATCACTACGACGGATATGAGAAGGAGGAGCGAAATGAAACATAACGTGGGACGAACCTGTACGGTTTACCTGATCCTAGCGGCCATGCTGCTTACCGTGAGTCTGCCAGGTACGGTTTCAGAGGCCGCGAAGAAAAATGCAAAAAACGCATATCTCAAACAGAAGAAACTTACGGTTATGATGGGGAAAACGAAAAAGGTTACGATCAAAAATAAGAAAAAGAAGCGCAAATATACATTCACTTCCAGTAAAAAGAGGGTCGCCACCGTCACAAAGAAGGGCGTGATCCTGGGAAAAAGGCCGGGAAAAGCAGTGATTACCGTAAAAGAGGTAACGTCTGCGAAAAAGAAGAAAAAGATAAAAACAGTCGGAAAGGTTACGGTGACAGTGAAAAAGTTTATATGTCGGATACCGGGGTCGACGAAATCGCCGTCTCCTTCGGAGGAGCCTTCTGTGTCCGGTGAAACGGCAGTTCCCCCGGCGGCACAGACTGCGGAACCAGCCGAAGAAGGAACAAAAATTTACGTTTCAGCACAGGGAAGCGACAGCGGTGACGGCTCTAAGTCCCATCCGTTCCAAAGCCTTTCGCGTGCGAAGGACGCCGTTCGGTCGATGGACAAGAATTCGGGGGATATCATCGTTGAGATAGCAGATGGCTTTTATCCGGTTACGGATACGATCGTTTTTACGGCAGAGGACTCCGGCACCGAACAAGGTACGGTGATCTACCGCGCGGCCGAGGGCGCAAAGCCGGTCATAAGCGGCGGGGAAAAGCTGGAAACGTCCTGGGAAAAAGCAGATGAGGTAGACTGGCTTTCGGACGGCCTGACCGCGTACAAAACACCGCTCGCGCGTTCGGAAAAGCTCCGTGCCATTTATGTCAACGGTGAACGTGCCTCTATGACGACGAAATCTGGAAAGCCTTCCCGCGCCGTGGGAAGTTATAAAGTAGAAAAAGATCAGGCAGAATGGGCGTGGGCGCCGAGTACGACGACGATCTATACCGGGGCAGAATTCCCGGCGTCATTCGGTTTGCCGGCAGATACCAGGAACCCGCAAAACATTGAACTCGAATCCGGTTCCACCTGGGCAAAGCAGCTCGTCTGCGCCGAGTCCCTTTCTCTGACAGCGGAAGGAAATACCGAGGTGGCGCTGCAGATGCCGTATGGGGCCCTCGCGCAGAACCTGGGCTGGGGAACGGCTTATAGTCCAGAGCGGACGAAGGTAAACGACGTATCCAATGTGTTTGAATGGCTGGCATCACCCGGTGAGTTTTATTTTGACGAGGCGGGGAGCATGCTCTATTACATCCCGAGGGAGGGAGAAGATTTAGGGCAGGCAGAAGTAGTCATTCCGGAGACGGATACACTCCTTGACCTGAGCGGGGATGCGAAAAACGAGAAACAAGTGGAATATATCACGTTTGATGGACTGAGTTTTGCGTATACGGACTGGAATTTGTATGAACTCGAGGGATCTCATGGGTATGCTTCGGTGCAGGGGTCTATTGTACTGACGAAGTTCGGTCTTGTCAACCAGCACGATGACATCTACCGTTCCTATGACGTGCCGCCGGCCGCCGTTCATGTCACGTCTGGAAGAAACATCCGGTTCCTCGATGGGGAGATCCGGCATACCGGATATTTGGGCATCCATTTGGAAAATGATGTACAGGACTGTGAAGTGACCGGAAATTATATCGCGAAGACGGGCGGTGCGGGAATCGTTGTCGGTCATCCGCAGCACGTATATGAAAACGATACGGACATACATAAAGTGAAGGCGGCGAACGCGGCAGGACCGGAAAAGGAAAAATTCCGTGACGGCACCGAATCGGTTCCGAAAGAGATCACGATCACGAACAATTATCTGTTTGAAAATTGTTATTTCTTCCCGGGGAACTCGCCGATCACAACGTTTTTTACCAACCATTTGCAGGTGCTCCACAATTTTGTCTATAAGTGTTCCTACAGTGGAATGAGCATCGGCTGGGGATGGTGCAATTTTGACGGGGAAAATGGGAGTGACTCCCAATTGCCGGGCGTACCGACCGACACGTCGAAAAACAATCATGTCAACTATAACCGCGTAGAAGAAATCTGCTCTCTGTTACAGGATGCGGGCGGTATTTATACCCTTGGCAGACAGGGGAATGACGACTGGACGGAATATTCCGAGATGAGTTTTAACTATATCAATGCCAAACGGAAACCGCAGGTCGCGAACGGCAGTAAGATGATCAATGGCTTTCACCCGGATGAGGGGAGTGCCTATATCAAATTTGACAGCAATGTGGTGACGAACATTATCCGCAACGTCTACGAACTGAATGACTGGCGCAGAAAACACGACATGATCGTGACGAATGGTTTTTCCAATACCGACCGTTCCGAGACGACAGCGCCGAACTGTACACTCGAGCAATACGTAAATGAGCAGTACATATGGCCTCTCAAAGGGTATGAAACGGTGCTGTATTCAGGGTTGGAAGACAAATACGTCCATATGGTAGGAAAAGACGTGATCCCGGATACCGATTATGAACTGGCGTCCAATGTCCGGCTTGCGGCGGGGCAGAAACTTCCGAGAAGAGGACTGCTTACGAGTGAAGATGAAGTATGGCTCGCCAAGGAGGGGACGGAAGTGTTCTCTGAGGGAACGGCGATGACGAGAGCAGCCGGCCATGAGAAATCGATGGATATTCCGCAGGAACCGGGAGAGTACAAACTCTACATCCGCTACGCAGATGGATCGGTGTCCGATGCGTCTACCTTCACGCTGTATGTAGGGGAAAGTACAAACGCCGCAAATGTATCGGAAGGCGGGAATTATAACGTATCTAAACTGCGTCCGCTTACATTGGAATTAACGGAAGATACACATACGTTTACGTTAAATGGAAAAGCGGTTTCGAACGGAACTGTGATCGACACGGCAGGTGTCTGGACGCTGCAGGCGACAGAAACAGCGACGAAAAAACAGATTACGATCACGTTTTCCACGACTGTTACGGAAGCAAACCGGCTGCTAGAGGACAACATATCGACAACCAGCGGGGGAACCATTACTTTTTCCCATGTGTTATCCGATGCCGGAAAGACGATATGGCTGGCACCATCCGGGTTATCCGCTTTTGACGCGGCAGACCCGACGATGTCGAAAGCAGCGGGAAACAGCAGTTCCATGAAAGCTCCTGTTTTGCCGGGAGAATACATTTTAACAGTAGTTGGCCCAAATGGAGAGATCCTTTGCCAATCTGACGCGAAAGTAACGGTAGGTTCTTAATTGCCTGCTGTTATAAGAGCGGTGGCGGGGATCCGCCGCTTATAAAAAAGAAAGGAAGAATGAATATGAAGAAAAAAACAGGTGTAAAAGCTCTTGTGGGATTATTGACCCTCTGTTCGGGAATCATGGTTTCACAAATTCAGGCTCAGGCAGATAATCCGGTCGTACAGAATATCTACACGGCGGATCCGGCGCCGATGGCATCTGGAGATACGTTGTATCTCTATACGTCGCACGATGAGGATGAGCTGGTAGGAAATTTCTATACGATGAATGACTGGAAATGTTATTCGACAAAGGATATGGTAAACTGGACGGATCTCGGAACGGTCATGAGATACGATTCGTTTACCTGGGCAGATACGAAAGACCCGAGAGCATGGGCGCCCCAGTGTGTGGAGCGCAACGGTAAATTTTATTTATACGTACCGATCCACAAGCAGGGCGGCGGTATGGTGATCGGCGTCGGTGTCAGCGATAAACCGGAAGGTCCGTTTGTTGACGCCATCGGAAAGCCGCTCGTCGATGACGGCACATGGAATAACATTGACCCGACCGTATATATCGACGATGACGGCCAGGCGTACTTATATTTTGGAAATCCGAGTCTCCGCTATGTGCAGCTGAATGAGGATATGATTTCCTATGACGAAAGTATCGGCAAAAACGGAATTGTCAGCATAGACATGACCGAGGAAGCGTTCGGGCCAAAAGCACAAAGCGACCGGAAGTGTGCTTATGGAGAAGGTCCGTGGTTTTATAAACGCGGCGACCTGTACTATATGGTTTACGCGGCATTTATGAAGTCCGGCCAGGAGAGTTTAGCCTATTCGACCAGCCAGTGGCCGACCGGGCCGTGGGAATTTAAAGGTGAGTTCATGGCCCCGCAGGGACTGGGAAGTTCGCCGACCTGCTATACCAATCATCCGGGAGTAGTCGATTTTCAGGGACATTCCTATATGTTCTACCACAGCCAGCCGTTAGCTGGAGGAGGTGCTTACCACCGTTCCGTGTGTGTAGAAGAATTTACTTATAATGAGGATGGTTCAATCCCGGATCTGAAAATGACAGTGGAAGGCCCGGATGCGATCGGTACACTGAATCCGTTTAACCGGACAGAGGCAGAGACATTCGCCTGGGGTACTGCTGTGGAAACAGAAATGAACAAACTGGGCGGCGTATCGGTCTGTGACATCAAAGATGGAAGCAGCCTGAAAGTAGAAAATGTTGATTTTGGTGACAAAGAAGCCATCCGTTTCCATGCGTCCGTCGCATCGGACAGCGACAGTTCCTCAGCCATCGAAGTCCGTCTGGATTCTGAAGATGGTGAAACGATCGGTACGATCCGGGTTCCGAACACGGGAAGCAAAGACAAATACGAGACGTGTACCGTTGACATTACACCGACAAAAGGTGTACATGATCTTTATTTTGTCTTTACCGGAAGCGGGGAGGAAGCGCTGTTTGCGTTTGATTACTGGCAGTTCGAAAAAGAACCGGAACCAGAACCGACCGCAACACCGGCTCCGCCGCAGACACCAGCTCCGCCGGCCGCTGTGACACCGGCGCCGGTTCCAACCGTAACGCCGTCAGCAGAGCCGAAACCAGAAAAGATCACGGTAGCGAAGACGAAAGGTCTTTCTGTGAAAAAGCAGAAGGGCAAAAAAGCAAAAGTTACATGGAAAGCCGTAAAAAGTGCGGACGGTTACCAGGTCGTATATGCGACGGATAAAAAAATGAAAAAGGGCGTGAAGAAGTCCAGCACGAAAAAGGCGACATATACCATCAAAAAGCTGAAAAAAGGCAAAAAATACTTTGTGAAAGTACGGGCTTATAAAAAGGACGCGGCTGGCAAAAAAGTATACGGAAGCTATAGTTCGGTAAAGAAATTTAACGGATAAGGAGTTTTCTATGAAACCAGAACTGTTCGTTTATACACGTATCCCAAACGACAGTTTCTGTCCGCCGGAATACGGAAACAGCATACATCTTGCTGTTTCCGTACAAGGTGGGACAACTGTCCCGTTGAACCAGAACGAGGGGATCTTATATGCCGAGGCTGAAATCAGCCGGGAGAATCAGATCATAGGGAAAAGCCTTGCACAGCCAGCCATAGTTCTACTAAAAGATGGATCCGAAGCAGAGTACGCGATTGTGGCAAAGAGGATAAATCATGATGGGACAGAAGAAGTCCGAGCAGCTTCGGAACGGCTTTTATGGCTGACAAAAGATTTTATCTCGTTTGAAAAATGTGGTCTGGTGGATGTAACACAACACCCACGCCTCCGTGTGATTCCGATGGAGGATTTATGCCCGGACAAGGAAGAAGAGTGTCCCTATCCATTTCCCGACGTTTCTTCCTGCAGCCGTATCGAGATCGAAACCGGACTTTATGAAACCATGATGCATTATTATCTGCCGATGCAGGACAAACATACCGGATGTTTGCATGAGTGGCCCGCGGATTCGTTTCCGCTTGCTTCTGGTTTTGCCGATCCGGTCATTTTTTTGTGGGAGGATAGGTATTATTATATCGCTACAAACGATAATACGGGCGATATCGGTTTCCTTGTACGCGAGGCCGACCGCGTAGAAGATCTATTCCTTCCAGATACACCGCGGCATCTGATTCTTGACAAGAATGTGGAAAAAGGACTGATCCAGACCTTTTGGGCACCGGAATTCCATGTGATCGGCGGGCGCGTATATCTGTTATTTGCTGTCAGCGGGCATACGTTTGATCCACAGTGCCATATGATGCGGTTAAAAGAACATGGATCGATCCTCTGTGCGGATGACTGGGAAGACCCGGTGCGGGTCAGAAAAAAAGACGGGACCTTTCTCGGCGGAAAAGGCATTACGCTTGATATGACACATTTTAGTAATGCCGGGAATTCCTACCTTGTTTGGTCTTATCGCGAACACTGTATGTCAGAGGGGGATACCGGTTCAATGCTTTATATCGCGTCGACCGACCCGGAGCAGCCGTGGCGTCTGACGAGCGACCCGGTTCTTTTGTCGCGCCCGTTGTACGGATGGGAAAATGTCGCCGGTACGATCAATAATGAGGGACCGTATCCACTCGTAACCGACAATCGCATTTATTTGACCTATTCGGGCGGTTCTGCCTGCAACTGGACGTATGCCATTGGATTACTGAGCATCGGGCGGGACGAGGATCCGCTGGATGCGCCGCGCTGGAAAAAGAGTCCGTATCCCGTACTTTCGACCGCGGATCTGGACGGCATTTACGGCCCCGGACACAATTCCTTTTTTCAGGATAAAAACGGGGATACTTACATCGCCTATCACGGGGAGGGTACTGCCTATGATTCACCGCGGAGCACGATGCTGCACCGTATTTATTTCCGGGAAAATGGGGAGCCGGTTTTTCGGATCCGCCAGAACTGAGCGTCGGGTCAGTGAAGTGTTTAAAACGCCTGAATTTTATGAATTTACATGAATTCAATGAACGTATTTATTTCTTGCGTTCATTGAATTTTTATGTTACAATAAAAATATCACATACTTAAAGGAGGGTATTAATGAGTACTTACAAAACCAGGTTGGGTAGGAATATTGCCGTTTTAATGGCAGCTGCCCTTGTTTTTACGGGTTTGCCGGGAACGGAAGTCCAGGCCGCTAAAAAGGCTAAATTATCAACCAAAAAGCTGACAGTTACGGTTGGTAAGAAAAAAACAATCAAAATTAAAAATAAGGCAAAGAAAGCGAAGTATACGTTTAAATCCAAAAAAGCTTCCATTGCCAAAGTCAGCAAAAAAGGTGTTGTAACAGGTAAGAAAAAAGGCAGCACGAAAATCACGGTAACAGAGAAAAAAGGAAAGAAAACACGTAAACTTGGTACAGTTAAGGTTACGGTAAAGGCTGTTGTTAAGAAGCCGGTTGCTACGAAGGCACCTGCACAGACAGCACCAGCCGTTGTAACGACTTCAACTCCGAACCAGCCAACAAATGTACCAGATCAGACAACTTCACAGCCGTCAACCGTTCAGCCGACAAAGGCACCGACGGCTGAACCGACAGCGAAAGCATCGAAACCGCCAACACCGCCACCGACGGACAAACCGACTCCGACACCGGATCCATATAATCCGTCACCAGAAGGCGGCTGGGTGAAACTTGACCTGTCTAGCTGGAGTGGTTCCGAAGGCAGTTATTTAGAGACAGGAAATCAGTTTATTCTGGATGATACAGAATTAGAGACCGTTCCGATTCCGGAAACACCGGCGATCGATACGATTGGACAGAAAGTGGAAATCCTGATTCGTGGATCACTTGCAGAGCAGTCAAGCGGTTTCCGTTTCTGGCTGGCAAATTCCGGTGGCGCAACCATTTCACAGCAGTACTACTTCACAGAAAATTCAGTAGGAATTGGTACGGATGCTGGAAATGCGGACGCATACCAATTAGGAAAGCCGTTCCACCTTCAGGCTACGTTAGAGCATACGAACCATGACGGTTCAGAAGATACGCTTGCGACGACGCTCCTGCTGAAAGGACCTTCTTACGGAACTTATCTGGAAGGCGTTACGATCACAGGTATTTGGATCCGTTATGGTGACAAGATCGGTTCAACGACAGAAGATCCCGGCGCATCGAATCCGGGTGTAGAGTCACCGGGTGTAGAGTCACCGGGCGCGGATACATCTACGGGGGAGAAACCGGCTAGTGACAGAGTATTAACAGCTGCTGATTTCGGTGGTAATGATGCACTCTCTTATACGTTTGAGAAGATATGGTCGGGTTCTTCCAATCTGATCACCTATTACTTTACAGAGGATGAAATTGCGAAAATCAAGGATGGCACATACACTTCAGTAGATGTCACTGCTAATATTGTAGATGCTACACAAAAATCGAACGCTTTTATACAAATGGGTATGAAGGGTAAAGGCGACCAGTGGGGCAGTAAGACAGATATGTTTTATGGCAGTCCATTTACGACGGATCAAAATGGTTCTCAAACTAAAACGTTGGATTTGACAACACTTAAAAACTCCAAAGATGATTTAGAATGTTTAGCTATCCAGGTAGAATGGGATGATCCGAAAGATGACAAAACCATTGTCTTTGATGGAGACATAGAACTTACTTCCATTACCTTTAAAGGTGCCAGCGGAAATGAGGCATCTGCAACGATACCAGATGAATCAAAGAAATCTAATATGGCCGGCTTGGCATTATGGAATGTACTGTTTAAAGCTCCCCTTCCGACGGATATCAATCTGCAGGACTATTCACAAATCATTTACGAAGTAACTGTTGATGGCAGTACGAAGAAACTGAATGCATATTTGTATGGTCCGGGACTTTCGGAGTTCAGCGATCACAGCCAGGGAATTACAGATGGCGGTGCTACGTTAGATCTTGCTAAGTATGATGCTACGATTACGGACGGTCAGTATTTTGTTGGAGTACAGACAGCCGAAGAGGGATTTAATGGCAATGTTACACTTGATAAAGTGACTCTTGTTGCTAAGAAATAATAGCATCTAAATCATAAGAGAATCAAAAAACTGACGATTCATGACTATTGGGAATCGTCAGTTTTTTATTGTCTTTTTTATTAGTATGAGATATTTTGCGCCAATGTGACAAATCTGACTATAATATGTCACATTAAACTATAAAAAAAATCAGTCCCAGCATGTATAATAAACATAGAAAGTAACAAAAATTCAGGAGTCAAAGGAGGATTCAGCTTATGCGACGAAATAGGGTATGTATCCTGTCTGTACTTACATTTCTGTTTGGTATTCTTTTCTTTCTGCCGGCAGATCATGCGATGGCAAACAGCGATTCCGTAACCATTTCACCAAACGCATCCAATGCGACAGTAACAGTCACGGTCACCGATGCGGATCTGAGCGGTAAGGAAATTTCCGTCGTCTGCTATGAACCGGGAAAAACAGGAGCGGTAAGTGATCTGACAGCAAACAAAAATTTCATTGTATACATAAATCAGTATACGGGAGGCCAAACATCGTCTTTTTCGTTTCCAATTCGAAAACAGCTGATCAAGGGAGATTACACACTTGTGATCACATCGGAAAAGGAACAGATCGTAAAGACATTCCAAATGGTCTCTGACACGGCTGCGCCGCCGTCTGTGACCCAGACCGCAAAACCGGCTGCGCCTGATCCGAAAAAAGACAGTGCGAAAAAAAAGCTGAAGGCGCCGGCTGGCGTAAAAGCGAAAGCAAAAGGCAAAAAGAAGATTCAGGTAACGTGGAAGAAGGTGTCGGGAGCAAAGGGGTATATCATCAGCACGGCAACGAAGAAAAACGGGAAATATAAAACAAAGCTGACCGTAAAAGGCGGTTCAAAGAAAAAAGCCACGTTAAAGAAAATGAAGAGCGGCAAGGTATATTATGTGAAGGTGAAGGCATACCAGCTGTCCGGAAAAAAGAAAATTGCCGGAAAGTGGTCAAAAGCTGTAAAAGTCAAAGTCCGCTGACGCGCAATCACGCAGCGGCGATCAAAAGACTGGTAGAGTGAGAAGACGAAGAAAGGTGCGAGAATATGAAACGGATTAAAAAATTGTTATGGGGGAGCGCGATTATGGTAAGTGCATCACTGGCGGCAGCCGCCTTCGTTTCCATGCCAAAGTCCCATGCGGAGACCGCCGAATGGAAGTACGGGATCGGTGAGGCACTTGGTTTTCATGAGAACACCTACGCCACGATCGAGAAGGGGACGAAAAAAGAATCCTGGCGTGAGGGTTCCGTATCGGCAAATGGAGAGATCGCGTTTATCGAGAGCTGTGATCCAGACGAGGACGTATTTATCTTTAACAATACGAAGATCGTGACGGATGGAACAGATTTTTATGAAACACCTGTCATTAGTGACATTTTGGAACAGCAGCGAAAAGGCGCGGTCAACCGGTCCGGGCAGAATGATTTCCCTTGGGTCAATGCGGTAAACAAATTTGCCACAGATACGTATGGGGCCTCGTGGGGGACGACATGGTCGAGACCGTACCAGCCGGCCAGCCAGTTCCGTATAAAAAACAATCGTTTTACCGAAGAAAACAAAGAACGGTACAACCGTTACACGAATTATGAGACGGGTGAAGTCGGTGCACAGTGGAAGGATCAGGATGGGAATGAATGGAACAGACGCTCGTTTGCTTCGCGCAGTGATGAAGTCATCGTCACATACATCGAAGCTCCCGATCAAGGAGAACTGGATCTTACAATAAGCATCGATCATATGGTGGAGATGAGGAACCAGGGAACCGTAAATCCGCGTCCGGATTCCGATTATATCGTGACACAGGATGAGAACGGATATGCCATCGGCATGGTCGGAAAATACGCGGATCAGAACCGAAAAGGCAATAAGAACCGCGAAAAGGTATTATTCGCGAACGGCGGATGGGGAACAGCGATGCGTATCGTTACAGACGGAAACATCGACTATGCTGCGGATAAGCGAACGATTGAAAAATCCAATGGATTTGGCACCGGGCGCATTATCGATGCCAATGATCCGAAAATCACGATCACCGGTACGAAATCTGTGATGCTCATCTCAAAGGTTGACCGGCAGGATGATGGCTGTAACAGCACCGAGGACGTAAAAGAGAAGCTGTACGACCGTCTTCTGCGTGACATCGACGGCGTTATTGCAAAATATAGCGTAAAAAGCAATGAGGAATCTTACCGGGCGTTGCTGGATCCGCATGTGAAGATTCACGGCGGAATGTTTGATAATGTTCGGATCGAGCTGTGTGAAACAGAAGATGAAAAGGCAGACCGGAATCTGACGAATACCGAGCTGATCGCCAAACAAAACAGCGATAAAACCGTGGTCAACAAGGCGTTTTTAGAGCGGATCTACAACAATGGGCGTTTCGGTCTCATCTGTGCGAGCGGATATCATACGACCCGTCTGGGGGCGATCTGGAACGGCGCGTGGAATCCGGACTGGAGCGGCGACTTTACGCTGGACGCGAACACGAACCTTCAGGTGTCCGGTATGAACACAGGGAATATGGAAGGCGCCGGTGATGGATACATTAACTTTATCGTCCGCATGGTAGCAGACTGGGAGACGGATGCGAACCATATTTACGGCATGACCGATGCGATCAAAGCGCCGCCCCGCGTGGATGGTACGGGACAGGCGGGAAGCTACCATTTCCTGAGCGGATACCCGCACATTTACGTAAACGGCATTACGGATTGGCTCATACTGCCGATGTTTGAGTACTGGCAGTGTTACGGAAATCAGGAAATCCCGCTGGGAAAAGATATTGACCTCGACAGGAACCGGCACGTACTCGACTGGTCTGACGCCGATGTAGAGCGGATCCGCAGCACGGGAAAAATGAAGCTCGTGGAAGATATCCTGTATCCGATGCTTGATAAGACGATGAATTTCTGGCTCCAGTATGTCGATGACCGCTATTACACGGACGGAACGGGAACGATCCACCTCGATGATGGGACAACGCTGTCCGAAGCGATCGCAGCGGGAGATACGGAAGCAAAGTATCTGTTCTCACCGGGATATTCACCGGAGAACTCACCGGCTGGCAGCGCCGATAATTCCGTGTATGCGCTGACCTATAATACGACGATGGACATTTCTGCCTCGCGCGACACGCTATTTATGGCAAGGGCTATCTTAAAGGAAGCAGGGCCGATGGATGCCACGGGAAAACTGGAAAAATGGGCTGATTTTGAAAGCAAGATCCCGAATTACCTCTATGCGGATTCCGGGGAATTGAAGGAATGGGCAACCGAAAATCTCGGTGAAAAACACCAGCACAGGCACGTCAGCCACGCTTATCCAGCCTGGCCCGGCTATGAAACACAAACCGATGATAAATTGCGCGAGGGCGTGTTAGAGGCGATGGCCAAACGTTCTGCCGCCTATGGCGGAAAAGAGGCATCCGAGTCCCACGGCCCGACGCATAAGGCGCTCGTGGCAGCTCGTTTGAAAGATCCTGACAGCCTGAACTCGGTACTTCTTTACCTGATGACCAACAACTACCAGTACAGTTCCATGATGACGTCTCATAACAATAACCACTCATCCACGTACTGTACTGACTCGGCATTCGGTATCATGGGAGCTGTCAATGAATCGCTTCTGTACTCAAACACAGGAGAAATCGAAATTCTCCCGGCCCTTTTAGATTCCGTGGGAGCGGGCAGTATTACGGGACTGATGGCGCGGTGTCAGGCAGAAGTAAATGAGATCAAATGGAATAAGAATGAGAAACGTGCCTCGGTCACGATCACATCCGATCAGGACAACAATGAAATTGCCCTGTCGTGTGCTCCTTCCTGGAGCAGCGCGTCGGTGGGAGGAAGGAAACAGGCCATTCGGTACAATGAGCAGAACAAGGCATACATCGCACTCAAGCTCGATAAAAATGAGACCGTAACCGTGGACTTTGTGCTCGGTGACCGGATCCAGATTTCCACCTCCGCGGATACGGAGCAGCGTATTTTTGCGGGAAGTGAGATTTCGTTTACAGCACAGGTTTATTCCCTTTCAGGAAACACATCAGATGTCAGCTGGCATGTCGTGAACGCGATTGATAATCTGCCGTTTGACGGTGCGTCCATATCAGATGGCGGCGTACTCTCGGTAAAGGAGAGCGCGAAGGGTAAGATGCTCAAAGTATTTGCGTCGTCCAAAGACGGCGGGATGTCTTCGAATGAAATCATTCTGCATGTTTCGTCCAGGGCATCGGCATCGGAAGACGGAGAAGAGCCGTTTGTGGCTTACGCGGGACTTTCAGGCGGGGAACTGGATCTGTGCCTCTCAAACAACAACCGCAGCCGCAAAATGCGTGCCGTTTGGACGGCTTATGACGCATCCGGCGGAGTGGCTGGCATGGCGGAGAAAGTAGTCGAAGTGGATGCCAATGGATATATCCGCGCGACGATCCCAGCGGAATGGAATACGGAAATGTATACGTCGTCTCTGTTTTTGTGGGATGCCGATACACTCGTACCAGTGATCCCTAAGCTGGAAATAAAGAAATAATAACTTTCTGGAAATGGGGCTGTCGGGAAATGACAGTTCCAAATCAGGGAGACGGTGTCCATTCCGGGGCACCGTCTCCCTGATTTTATCAAAAAAAGAAAAAAGATGGCTAACGACAACCATCTTTCCTCCGTTACATGTTATAATGTAAC
>CAJTTQ010000052.1:6762-19476 GCA_910579145.1 uncultured Eubacterium sp. | reverse complement strand
GACCAAAAACAGGTAGGGGTTATCTTGATATTTACCTTCGATAAAGCTTTTGAGACCATGTGTCTCCGATGTTTTTTGGGTTCTGTGAAGGATCAATTGAACCGCGCATTCAGCAAGGAGCGCCAAAGTCAGTTCTTCGGTGATTTCGATTTTGCTTTGTTCTATCGTGTCAATGACAGACTGGATCGACGCCGTGTTTTCCGATGTTTCAGAAACATAAGAACGGTAAATACTGTTACCCGAAATATATTTTTTGTTTCTTCTGCTTTTTAGAGAAGTAATCGTTCCATTTTGGAGATCTTTTTTTAGTTGAGAAACATAGTTCTGCGTGAAATAGGGATTGCGTTTTATGATTGAAGTGGGTACTAATTTACCAAGTTTGACCCAATTGCGGCCAGTTGCGATAGAAATAGACAATTCTTTGCACAAGTCTGCTAAAGAGATCATATCAACCATTTCTGTGAGATAACGTTCATCCAACGGTTTTTTTGCCGTGTCTGGAATGACCCAGACATTGCTTATCATTTGCGCACCCTCTATACGGCCTTCTTCGCATAATTTTTGAACTCTTCTCGCTGAAATCTGAAATCTTTTAGCAGTTTCCTTTACTGATTGTAATGTCATTATAATCCCCATTTCTGCGCGGAACTTCAGTTGCGTAATTTTTTTGCGCATGAAGTAACGTTGTGTCTGATGATTTATAATATGTATTATATGCGTGAAAACGAATAATGTCAATATTAATGATAGATAAATACGGAGATAATGAAATATTTGATCTCCCATTTGACCTATTTTACGAATCGTGCTACAATATGTACAAAGAAGAAACGCATATTAGTTGTGTCGAATGGAGCAGATCAAAAATGGATAAAGAGAAGATCAAACAGGCGGTTTCCCTCTTTTTAGAGGGAATTGGTGAGGACAAAGACCGGGAGGGGCTGAGAGAGACTCCGGAACGGATTGCCAAAATGTGTGAGGAGATATTTGAGGGGTATGGCAGTGATGCGTCGGAACACCTGAGCCGGACGTTTTCTTCGGAACAAAAAGGGCTTGTGGTGGAAAAGGATATTACCTTTTTTTCCATGTGTGAGCATCATCTTCTTCCCTTTTATGGGAAAATACATATCGGATATGTGCCGGACGAGAGAGTGGTGGGGATCAGTAAGCTGGCCAGGACGGTGGAGACGTTTGCGAGACGGGCGCAGATCCAGGAGCAGCTTACGGATCAGATCGCGGATGCGATCATGGATATTCTGCAGCCGAAGGGCGTGATCGTCATGGCGGAAGCAGAGCATATGTGTATGACGATGCGGGGCGTGAAAAAGCCGGGCAGTAAAACGGTGACGATCAGCACGAGGGGCTGCTTGGAGGAACAAAATCGTAGGCAGGAATTTTTTGAACTTTTGCGAAAGTAAGCATAAGCCGGGAGGCACCGGCACTCAAAACAAAAAGTAGGACAGGTGGTAGAACGAAAGATGAAGATAGGAAATCGTGAGTTTGAATTTGGTAAAAAAGTGTATGTCATGGGGATTTTAAATGTTACGCCGGATTCTTTTTCAGATGGCGGGCAGTTTTTTCAGGCAGAACAGGCGGTACGGCAGGCACAGCAGATGATCGCGGACGGTGCGGATCTGATCGATATCGGCGGTGAATCAACGCGTCCAGGACACACGCAGATCTCGGATGAGGAAGAAATAGAGCGGGTTGTGCCGGTCATTCGTCTGATCAAAGAAAGATTCGAGATACCGGTTTCGATCGATACATATAAGGGTAACGTGGCGAGAGCGGCACTGGAAGCCGGTGCAGATCTACTAAATGATATATGGGGGTTTTTATATGATGAGGATATGGCGGTGCTGGCTTCGGAGCATGATGTGGCGGTTTGCCTGATGCACAACCGGGAAGCGGCGGTTTATGATGAGCTGGTGCCCGACGTAATAAAAGATTTGGAGAAGTGTCTGGCGATTGCCGAGAAACATGGCGTGAAGAGAGAGAAGATCATATTGGATCCCGGCATTGGTTTCGGCAAAACCTATGAGCAGAATCTGGAGATCATGAACCATTTGGAGCAGATCTGCGGGATGGGGTATCCGGTTCTCCTCGGGGCATCGAGAAAGAGCATGATCGGACTGACACTTGATCTTCCCGTGACAGAACGGGAGGAGGGAACGATAGCGACGTCCGTGATCGGGGCGATGAAAGGGTGCGATTTTGTACGGGTACATAACGTCCGGGCGAATGTCCGGGCGCTGAAGATGACAGAAGCGATTCGAAAAGGAGGAATTTGTGATGGACAAGATTGAGATCAGGGATCTGGAATGTTTTTGCCATCATGGCATGTTAAAAGAAGAGACGGCGCTGGGACAGAAGTTTTTGGTATCAGTCACTCTCTATACGGATACGCGACGGGCAGGGCTCAATGACGACCTGACGTTTTCGGTTGATTACGCGGAGGTTTCACATTTTGTCTACGATATGATGAAAAATACCGAGTACAAGCTGGTGGAAGCTGTCGCGGAACGTATCGCCAGGGAAGTTCTTCTCAGGTACCGGATTCTGAATGCGATCGAGGTCCGTATTAAGAAACCGTGGGCGCCGATCCTCCTGCCGATGGATACGGTGGCGCTTTCGATAAAAAGGGAATGGGTGCAGGTATATGTGGGGGTCGGCTCGAATATCGGCAACCGAAGGAAGTATATCGACGATGCGTTTGCGGGTATCCGGAATGACCGCTATTGCCGAAAGGCGTATATGTCGAAAATTATTGAGACGAAACCGTATGGGTATGAGGATCAGGACAAATTTCTGAACGGTGTGGTCTGTTTTGAAACGCTTTACAGTCCTTCCGAACTTCTGTCCTTTTTGCAGCGCCTGGAGCAGGAAGGCAAGCGGAGCAGGGAGTCGGGAATCCACTGGGGGCCGAGGACGATCGACCTTGATATTTTGTTTTACGGGGATCAGATCATACAAAAAAGAGATCTGATCATTCCCCATAAGGAAATACATCTGCGGCGTTTTGTACTGGAACCGCTGTACGAGATCGCGCCATTTAAGATCCATCCCGTATTTGGGAAGACCGTGTCGGAATTATTTTCTGATCTTGTTACGAAATAAAAGAAAAAGAGGATGGAGATCATATGATTGATTTAAAAGAGTCGAGAAAAAATATAGATGAGATTGACAAGCAGATCGTCGCATTGTTTGAGCGGCGGATGGTGGAAGCAAACGCAGTGGCGGAGTATAAGCGGGAAACAGGAAAAGCGGTTTATGATAAGGAGAGGGAAGATGAGAAACTGGAGAACTTGAGAAACCTTTCCAGCAATCCGTTTAACCGGCGGGCGATCACGGAATTGTTCAGTCAGATCATGTCGATCAGCCGCAAATACCAGTATGGGATCCTGCCGGTCATGGAAAAGCTGACAGACTATGTAAAGAAGGAGGCGCTGCCCGTCGCAAAAGATATGAAGGTATGTTATTTTGGCGTGCCGGGCAGCCATACGCAGCAGGCGATGGAAGATTTTTTTTGCGAGGGGGTCTGCGGTGTTCCGTGTCCGACATTTCAGGATGTGATGGAGGCCGTGGAGCAGGGGACGGCGATGTACGGAGTGCTGCCGATCGAAAATTCTTCGACCGGAGGCATCACGGCGAACTACGACCTTCTTTTAAACTATTCTAACAGCATCGTCGGACAGTATGTAAACCGGATCGACCAGTGCCTGGTGGCACTTCCGGGAGCGGAATTATCACAAATCCAAAAAGTGTATTCGCACATGCAGGGACTTCTCCAGTGCAGCGGATTTCTGCAGGAACATCCTGACATGGTTCAGGTGGAATGTGCGGATACTGCGACAGGGGCAAAGAAAGTAGCGGCAGACGGTGATAGGACCCAGGCGGCGATCGCAGCCAGACGGGCGGCCAAAGAATACGGGCTGGAGGTGCTGGCCGGCAGCATACAGCAGGAGAAAAATAATTCGACCCGCTTTATCATCATCGGAAGAGAGCCGATCTATCTGGCAGACAGTAATAAGATCGCACTGTGTATTGAATTGTCACACGAGTGCGGCACGCTGTACCGCCTGTTATCCCATTTTCTCTTTAATGACCTGAATATGACGCAGATCGAGTCCCGTCCGATCAAAGGGAAAAACTGGGAATACCGTTTTTTCATTGACATCGAGGGAAATTTGGAGGATCCGGCCGTTCAGAATGCGCTGCGCGGCATTCAGGAAGAAGCAAAGAGTATTCGGATTTTAGGAAATTTCAACAGTTAAGTTCACAGAAACAACAAAATTTAGTCACAACATCTTCAAGGAAGCAACAAAAATTGCCCACATATTTTCGATATGATGAACCTACAAAGAAAACATGATTGGAGGTTATATCGATATGAAGAAATGTGTGAAATTAGTGGCGGGTGCTGTCTTGTTTGGTGTACTGAGCAGCTCCGTGTTTCAGGGAACAAATTATTTTGCAAGCGTGTATGGGTCGACGGCATTTAATGCCGGGGCAAATAGTACCGCGGAGAATCATGCCGCAGGACGACAGGACGAATCAGATGATCCGCTCACTCCCGTGGCGGCGCAGGCCGGAAATGAAATTGCAGGCGTTTCCGGTGTGGCGGAAGCCGTGCTGCCATCCATCGTAGCGATCGATGTAAAAGTTGTTTCGGAACAGCGGGACTTTTTCGGAAGGACTTATCAAAGCGAGGGAAGCGGAAGCGGCTCGGGAATCATTATCAAAGAGGACTCGGAGAATATTTATGTGGCGACAAATAACCATGTCGTGGAGAGCAGTGTGGAAGTTACGCTCACGTTTAACGACGGGACGACGGCGGACGCTGCTGTGATCGGCACGGATGCAAATTCGGATCTCGCCGTGGTGAAGGTGGCTAAATCCGATATGAAGCAGGACACCCTCTCGAACATCAAAGTGGCAGAGCTGGCGGACAGCAGTGAGATCAAAGTCGGTGAACTCGCGATAGCCGTCGGAAATGCGCTCGGTTACGGTACGAGTGTGACGGTCGGTTACGTCAGTGCCAAGGACAGGGAGATCCAGACAGGGGATGCCAATGAAGGCCAGTCCGGCCGCCAGCGGGCAGAACAGGTAGAGACGATGAAGCTCATCCAGACCGATGCCGCCATCAATCCAGGAAACAGCGGCGGAGCGCTGGTCAATGCAAAGGGTCAGGTCATCGGCATCAATTCCTCGAAGTTTGCCTCGGAAGAGGTGGAAGGAATGGGATTTGCGATTCCGATCTCGGATGCGGTGCCGATCATCGAGCAGTTGATGAGTGGGGGATCGAGCGTGACTTTGCCGGGAGGTGTGAGCGGGCAGATGTAGGGGGATAGAGATAGGAAGCGGTTAGGAAGCGGTGGAAATATCGCTGTTAGAAATGGGCATCTGAGCCGGATGATCACGGCTTAGGTGCTCATTTTTTGGTAGCAAAATAGTAGCAGGCATGATCAGCATGTTCCTCTCTTTTATTTCCTTCGCTATATAGGTATTGAATAAAATCCTAATTCTTGTAACAATAATAGTAAAAAAAAGGAGATGGTGAAAATTATGCCAGCTTACAAAGACCGAAACAATGGAACATGGTTTTGCAAATTCTCGTATAAGGATTTTGATGCCGTTACAAAGCAAAAATGGAAACGCGGGTTTGCGTCAAAAAAGGAAGCGCAGGCATTTGAACGGAATTTTCTGGAGCAAATGTCAGCCGGGCCCGATATTTTATTCTTCAATCTCTATGTGGTCTATCTAAAAGATATGCTCCTGCGGCTCCGGCATTCTACGATGCTGATAAAGATCAATATCTGTGAGACGAAGATCCTTCCCTTTTTTAGGAACAAGCGGCTGAGCGAGATTCGTGCCATAGACATAAGAAGATGGCAGGATGCGCTGATGAGCGATGAAAAAGGCTACTCGATGACGTATCTGAAGACGATCTACAATCAGCTGAACAGCATGTTCAAGTTTGCGCAGAAATATTATAACCTCAGGACGAACCCGTGCGAACAGGCAGGGAGTATCGGTTCGAGCCGTGCGGCGCAGATGCAGTGCTGGACACTGGATGAATTTTTACGTTTCCGGGAGGGGCTTGCGGACAAATATCAGTCGCTCGTCTGTTTTGATGTTCTCTACTGGACAGGTATGAGAGAGGGGGAGCTGCTGGCCCTGACGGAAGGAGACATTGATCTGGTGAAAAAGGAGATTTCCATTAACAAGTCCTATCAGCGGCTGGAGAAACAGGATATTATAACGCCGCCGAAGACAAAAAAGAGCAGGCGGAAAGTCCCCATTCCTGATTTTTTATGCGAGGAACTGAGGGAATACCGGAGCGGGCCTGCGTTTGATGGAACGAAAGAGAGATTTTTTCCGTTTACCAAGTCATATCTGAATTATGAGATGAAGCGGGGATGCAGAAAAACCGGCGTGAAGAAGATCCGGGTGCATGATCTCCGCCATTCCCACGTGTCGCTGCTGATCGACCGGGGGTTTGATGCACTCATCATAGCGGAACGGGTCGGGCATGAAAATGTATCAACGACATTGAATACGTATGCACATTTATTCCCGAGCAAACAGACGGAACTCGTTTCTTCTCTGGAAGATCTGGGGGCAAAAATGAAGGAGGATGAAAAAAATCGTAGCAAATGAGTAGCAGAGGAGATATTAAGTGGAAGTTTTTTCCGGTAAATGGGGAAGTGGCGAAAAAAAGTCGCTATTCTACCACATTTGTAAGGAAAAAGCAACTAATAATGGATAAAACCGCCGAATTACCACTATAGTTCTAGAAGTACATAGCACCAAGTGAGCGCCAAAAAGTATCCGGTGCAATTATTATTCGATCATAGATCATATTGTGTTTTAGATAACCGATATCCATTCGGTTCGTCCATCAATACTTGCTACTATTGTGGTAGAATAGTTGCACATGTATTATAACGTGCCATATTGGCTTAAGATTGGAGGAATAAAAGATGAACGAATGGAATCGGAGATTACCGAGGAAGGCCAGGCGGGGGCTGGCGATCGCGCTAGCGTCTGCCCTGGTTTTGTCTGTACCTGCTCCCGTGTCTGTGGTGCAGGCGGCGAAACAGACAAAGCCGTTACTGAATGCGAAAAAGAAGACACTGTATTATGATAAGGCGGGAAAGAAGACATTCACGTTAAAAGTAAAGAAAAATAAAGTGAAGATGATCGTGGCGTCGAAATGGAAGACGAGCAAGAAGAGCATCGTCGCCCTGAGTAAGAAAAAGGACATGTCGGTCAAGCTGACGGCGAAAAAGAAGGGGACATCTACGATCACAGGGACGATAAAATACGTACCACGGGGCAAGTGGGCGATCAAGACGGCGAAGCTGACATGTAAGGTGACGTCAAAGTCGATCAAGACAACTGCTACACCGATGCCTTCCCAGGCGCCAGGTGCTCCATCCCTGCAGCCAGGAATTCAAGTGCCGGTAGTGACGGCACCGTCAGGTGACCAACCACCGGCTGCCACACTTATGCCGTCATCGGTGCCGGCGACAGAGGTACCGGATGTGACGGCGGACCCGACAGTGGGGCCGGGCGAAACAGCGGAACCATCGGCAGATCCGGATGAGACAGAGGTACCGGATGTGAAATCAGTTTCGGTCGATCCGGCCGAGGCCCTTCTCGGTACAGCTGGTGGGCGTGAGAGTACTGCGCTTACGGCAGCTGTGACGGCGAACGATGGCAGCGAGATAGAAGATGCGGCGGTCACGTGGGTTTCCGATGATGAGGATGTGGCCGAAGTGGATGAGGAAGGAACTGTCACGGCAGTCGGCGGCGGTACGGCAAATATCACGGCTTCTGCTGGCGGGGTAACATCCGATCCGTGTATCGTGACAGTAGATGACCAGGCGCCTGCGGTCGATGGCGTATACATTACGGATTACCAAACCTTTACGGTTTACTTTACCGAGGCCGTGACGGGAACGCCGGACATATATGTGAAGTCAGGCGAAGGGAAACTGATCGGGCAGACTGCAGAGCTGGCAGAGGACGGAAAGACGATGACCGTTTCCTGTAAGGAGGCGCTCGCGAAAGGCAGCTACGAAATCAACGTAAACGGTTTGGCAGACCTGGCAGGAAATCCGATGGAAAAGGACACGGTCGCATCGGCCGAAAAAGAACCGAGTCACGTGGATGGATTTGCCTGTCGAAACGACCGGGTTCCGGCTGGACAGCCTTCGTTTGATGTGTTTTTTGCCGCGGTAGACCAGTACGGGCAGAAATTGGATGACCTGTCGATGCTGTCCGAAGGGGAATTAACGGTATCAGCGGCGACCGAAAACGGTATGCCGTTCAAAGCAGAACTGAAACAGGGCGAGGGATGTATCACGGTGACAGGCCCTGTCAGTGCGTTTTTCGTGGGAAGGAAGATTAAGATCACACTGACGTACTCCGGGGAAAAGAAAATCGAAAGCGTACTGGATGTCGTCGTGGCCGATGCGTCAAATATCGGAAAACCAGTCACATTTGGCGGCTTGTTTGCGACGAGTGAAAAGATGGAACAGATCGGTACGCAGGAACCGGGGAAGGCTAGATTTAAGCTGACTGGTACGGGAAAGGATGATATTCTAAACGTATCCGCTACATTTTTCGATGAATTTGGGTACGGAGCGAATCCGGCGGATGTCGTCTATACGATAGATGACGAGAGCGTCTTATCTTTTGTGGATACGAAGGAGCCAAATTCTGGCGGGATGAATACATCGGATGGCAGTGTGGCGGTCCAGGCGCTGCGAGGGGGAACGGCGACGATCCACGCGTATCTGGCGGAGGACGATTCCCTGTGTGGCACGATCGAGGTGACGATCCAGTCGACGAATCTGGAGGGGATCACAGTCGGCCCGATCGATGAGGGCATCAATGGACGGCCAAGTGAAGCGAAGATCACACTGACTCCGGAGGGGACCGGGATCACGGCAGACCAGCTTAGGTATCGGGTATTAAAAGGGGAAGAACGTCTGAAATCCATTACGTTTATACAGGGAGAGGACGGCATTTATGTCAGTGTTGTAGCACATTATATAAGTTCCAAAGAAGATGCAGGTGGCGGGGATGAGCCGATCGAATTTACGGTTGTCTATGATGGGAATGAGTCAAATGCGGTTACCTATCACTCGATACCGTTAGAGATACCGGCCTCGATCGAAATTGATCCGTTTGATACGAACGAGGTTACCGCGAATGCGAAAGCAGAAACATCGTACCGTATCCTCAACCGCTATCAGGAGGATATTACGAAACGGGCAGGAGTGAGCCAGCCGGTAAGCCGGATCAAGGATGTGAACGTGATCAGCAGCGCCGTGGTCGGAACTGGTAAGAGTGCGGGAACTCTGACCGTACAGGCAGGAGGCACACAGGGAACGACGCAGATCGACCTGTATTTGACAAATAACCCGGAGATTTCCGCTTCATTAAATGTCGCGGTGGCAGAGACGGCTTATGTCAATGAGATCCGATTTGGCCAGATGCCGGAGAAAGAGAATGGGCTTCCTTTGGAGGATGATGAGCAGCGTCTTTATATACCGATCACGGCATGGAATCAGTATGGAAGGGAATTTGCATCGCTGACGAAGGCTGTGGCAGAGGACCAGGTTCAATTTACCATTGGCAAGGAAAATTATGGACCGGCGAACAGTTACCTGATCATCGAGTGGTGTAAGAAGGACGGTGGAGATTATGTGCCAGCGGGTGCGCAGGATGAGGTCGCGGCGATTTCTGTTCGGTGGAATTCTGACATTGCGTGCCCATTAGGGGAAGGCATGAACATCGAGTTAGGCGTTGAAAGCAAGCTAGGCATGGAGAAGTTCATCGAGACTAACTTTGTGATCCCGATACTAGAGGCGCGGAGGCTTGCCCGTCTGGAGTTTGTGGAGGACTGTAAGGCAGCTGTGACGGGAGCGCAGGTAACGAATACGATCAAGTTGTTCGACCAACATGAGAAAGAGTGTAAACTGCCGGACGGGCAGACGCTCGGTGTTAAAGTTACGGATTCGGACGGAGCTACACAGGATCTTTCGAAGAATCCGGATGTGATTCAGGTGGGCGAAGACAGTGTGACATGTGCGATCCAAACAGGGAGCGGCCATTACCCAAATGAAAATGGGATTTATACGGTTGAGGCATACGTGAAGGATGGCACAGGAAAGAAACCTGTGACGGGAAGTTACACGTTGATAGTGGATTCGGCGCAGACGCTGATCCGGAACATTAAGATTGCCGACACGGCACGGATAGATGGCAGGGAGGAACCGGTACAACTGACTACTACCGGCCCGTGCGTGGATTTAAGAAGTTCAGTCGTGATGCAGTTCGATTGCATGGCGTTCACGACGTACAGTGGTAAGGAAGTGGAAGTCTGCCTGAAGGATAGTGACGGAAATCTGGCGTCGTCGAACAACCTCCTGGGTTCGCTCAAGTGGAAGGTGAGTGGTGCAACAGCCGAAGAAAAGGCCGGTTTCGGCAAATGGAAGATCAGTGCGGCAGGGAAAGAGGCAGATGTGACGGTTGAGCTGGAGTATCTTACGAAGGGGCTCAAAGCCAGCAGTAAAAAATTTAAGGCGAGCGGGGCGCAGCCAGAGCCACAGAAGAAATACCAGATCGTTACATATGATGTGGAAACAAAAGCGTATGGTACGGAGAATTTGAAAGATGGAGAGTTCCAGGCGGAAAAAGATCCAACCGGTTACCGGCTTGCCCTGAGGGATACCGACCAGTATGGAGATGGTTATGATGGTATCAGCCTGGATGCGGCAAAAACCGATCATGATGATGCTGTGGAAATCGTATTAGGCAAAAATGGAAGATTTGCTGAAAATCAGTTCCATATTACGCTGAAGGAAGGCGCTATCGTCGGACAGACGTATACGATCACGGTACGTGATACAGAAGGCAATGACTATTCGTTTGCGGTCAGAACGGAAGCGACTCCGGTGGAGAGTGTGGAGCTTGTACCGAGCACCTTATTATTGACATTAGAAGAAGGTGGGAATACGGGCAGGCTGGAGCCAAAATTTGTGCCGGCGTATGCGACGAATCAGAAGGTGTCTTGGGAGTCGGACGACCCGAGAGTTGCCATAGTCAACGGTATGGGTGTCGTGACGGCGGTAGGAGAAGGAGAGGCTACAGTCACGGTGACGACGGAAGACG
Organism: uncultured Eubacterium sp.; assembly: GCA_910579145.1. Classification (GTDB taxonomy): domain Bacteria; phylum Bacillota; class Clostridia; order Lachnospirales; family Lachnospiraceae; genus Eubacterium_F. The sequence continues at coordinate 8,289 of CAJTTQ010000052.1, read as the reverse complement.
GTGGAAAACAGGCGAGGTGTACGGTGACCGTAGGAGAGCAGCTGACGGATGAACAAAAAGTGGCGAACGCGAAGGAGACTGTGGAAGCGGTATTGAACGGCATCACAGGAACGAATGGGATGACTCAGTCAGATATCCAGAATCGGATCGAGAGTGCATTGAGAGAGGCGAGCCTTTCGGATGTCTGGGTGAGTGCGGCAGTTGAGGTGACACGGGCTACAGAAACCGTCGCAGGAAAGGCTGGAGTAACAGTTAACATAACGGCTGGTACGGTAACAGATAGTGTTCAGAAGAACATTGATATTGCACAGCTGCCTAATGATAATGCCGGAAAAGTAGAAGCAGTGACGAAAGCAATCACGGCAGTACTGGCAGAGATGCAGGTAGGGAATCATACAACGCGGGCAGATATTCAGAGTACTGTTGATAGCGTCGTAAGAGACTTAGGGTTAAACGGCGTATCAGCTGTGGTTGATGAATGGAAGAAGACAGATGCTAGTACGAGCACGCCGGGAAGTATCACGGGTACGGTTGATGTTAAGGCTGGACTGGTAACAGGTGAGGTAGCGATTAGTAAAATGATTGATCAACTGCCTGTTTCTGATAAGGATAAAGTGGCTGCTGCAATGAATGTTGTCAATGATGTTTTAAACAATATGACAGTAAGTAATAAAACAGCGTCGGATAAGATAAAGGCGGCGGTTGTGCAAGAGCTGACGAAGCACGGCATGACAGAGGTGTCTGTTGAGGTTAGTGAATTAGATATAGACGAAGCAGACGCAACGAAGGCAGGAAGTGTGAGCGGGACAGTAACGATTACGTGTGGAAAGGAAAATGACACAGTAACGTTTACGAAAACGATCGGGAAATTTCCGACGACTGATGCGGAAAAAGTGAAGGCAGCGAAAGAAGAAGTTCAGAAGGTATTGAAGGCCTTTGTGGGAAGTAATGATACAAAAGAAACTGATATAACGGCAGCAGTTAATGCGGCGTTGATCGATGCGGGGATCACGGGTGTTACGGTGACAGTGAGTAATTTCATGAAGAGTACGGCGAGCGAAGAAGCAGGAAGTATAACTGGAACGGTGGTGCTGGCTAGTGAAGGCACGAGTGAAAGCACGAGTGAAAGTGTGTCTATTGGTTTGACAATCGGGAAGTTGGAGAGTGAAGAGCCGGGAGAAATATCGGTAACCGGAGTAACGCTAAACAAAACGGAACTGGACCTGAAAGTGGACGGGAGTGATACGCTGACAGCCGCAGTAACACCAGCTAATGCAACGAATGCTGAAGTGAGCTGGAGTAGCAGTGATGAAACGGTTGCAACGGTAGATGAAAACGGAAAAGTAACAGCGGTAGCAGCAGGGACAGCAACGATTACGGTAACAACAGCAGACGGAAACAAGACGGCGACGTGTACAGTAACGGTGACAGAAGAAGGAAGCGGCACCACATCGGTAACCGGAGTAACGCTAAACAAAACGGAACTGGACCTGAAAGTGGACGGGAGTGATACGCTGACAGCCGCAG
>CAJTTQ010000052.1:0-6662 GCA_910579145.1 uncultured Eubacterium sp. | reverse complement strand
AGCAGGGACAGCAACGATTACGGTAACAACAGCAGACGGAAACAAGACGGCGACGTGTACAGTAACGGTGACAGAAGCTGACAACACTGCCAATCTTTCAAACGCAAAACTCTAAACTCAAAATCAGTAAGTAAGCAGTCTGGCAGGCAGCATCCAAAGTTGTCTGCCTATCTGCGTTAAAACCAAACTGGAATCTCAAAAGGAGAGTGAACATGGCAAAAACATACGATATAAACATGGCAGAAACAGAGGAAAACGGAAGGAAGTCGAACATCTTCTTTTTCAACCTATTCATATGGCTATGCCTCATCGTAACGCTATGCGTGAACCCGCAAAATGCGCAAGCGGCCGGAATCTATACAGAACCTGGTACATATCAGATGTCCGCGAATTGGGCCTATCCGGTCAAGTGCCACACGATAGCGGAAAAAAACGGCGATACGCTCCTGCTATATTCCTCCACAGCGGAGGATCACACCCAGACGATCATGATCGACAGGATTTCCCGTGATGGGCGGCGAAAGAACGTGAAAAAGCTGTCCGTACCCGGAGAGACGTGGGGAGGGACGGTTTATCATGCCCCAGACGGCTGTTATTATATGACGACGGGAAATGACGGGCAGATCGCGTTCTATGTGATGAAATACGATGCGGACTGGAACCTGCTGGGGACGGCATCGGTCACAAAGGAACAGAGTTATGTGCAGACAGCATTCCATAGCGGAAACAGCGATATGACGATGGCGGGGGATTACCTGATCGTGCATGCGGCGCGCCAAAGACCGGACGGGCATCAGTCCAATACGACGATCTGGATCAACTCCAAAACGATGAAGCCGGTATACGTGCCGAAGGAAAATGGAGATACGCACGTGAGCCATTCGTTCAGCCAGTTTGTCCGGTATGACGGAAACCGGATCATCTTGATCGACCAGGGGGACGCTTACCCCCGCGGGATCTGTATGACAAGCCAGCTGCCAGTGCTGAGCGCCAAGGATACAAAAAAAGCGATGCTGATGGATTTCTGGCTGAACGGCAGCGTGGAGGAAACGACCGATATGTCCGTATTGAACTATACGGGAACGACCGTGGACGGGTTTGAACTGGGCAGCAGACATCATCTTGTAGTTGGGACTTCCATTCCACACGACACATTTACGTCCGGGCAGGAATATGCGGATTACAAAGGATGCAATAACATTTATACGATTCTGGTAGACAAAGACCTGAACTCGTCTACCTTGAAATGGCTGACGTCTTATCCATCGGATATCCGGGTGCGAAATGTGGAACTCATAAAAGCAGCGGACGACCGGTTTCTGATCGTGTATGGAACGGGGAAGGAAACGGCAGACGGGTATACAGATACCACACATTATATGCTGGTCGATTCCGATGGAAATGTGCTGCGGTCGGGAGAACTGGCAAAACCTTTTTATGGAACGTCAGAGATTTCCTTTGATGGAACCGTACTGACCTGGTGCCATACTGCGGAATCCGAACTCGGACGCTTTCTAGCGTTGAGCCGTTGGAATATCGATACAGGGGATTTCTCGGTCCAAAATATAGAAACAGGGACAGCTTCCCAGATCAGCAGCCTCTTCCCGATCAAGGACATACGAAATCAGTATGAAACAGGGGAAATCCTGAAATGGGAACTCGGCGTGTTTTCTCCGTTATTCGAAGAAAACTTATATCCGACCGCCATTGCGGTATGGGAATCATCAGATTCAGGTGTGGTCGAAGTATTGACAAATGAGAGTGCGCTGAGTAAAACGGTGAGCAGCAGTTCGAAATACGAACAGTGGTATAAGACGGCGGAGTCTGCGTTTCTGGCAAAGGGAGAGGGGACGGCGACGGTGACGTGTAAAGTCGGTGATAAAAAGTGGTCCGCCGTAGTTACGGTATTTCCGGAAGAAATAGAAATGACACCTACCCCGTATCCCATTGTCGTGCCGTCGCATGTTCCGACAAAAAGTCCGGTCTTGTTTCCGTCCGTGCCTCCGGCCGTTACAGTTCCGTCAGCGCCTCCGGCCATTACGCCATTCCCAGTGCCGACGGCGAGCCTTTCCCCTGATGCAAGCGTTCAGAAGCCGCAAATATCGGATGATGGCATCACGACGTGGGATTGTGTGTATTTTGGGAATTACTGGCAGAATGACACAAATGGTGACGGCGCAGCAGACCAGCATGACGCGAAACAGCCGATCAAGTGGAGAGTGCTCTCGGTAAATGGCGAGGATGCGTTCCTGATGGCAGACAAAAATCTGGATGCGCGGCCGTACCATGAAACGGGCGAAAAGGTTACATGGAAAACCTGTACACTGCGCAGCTGGCTGAATGGAGCGTTTCTTGATCAGGCTTTTAACGCAGAGGAGCAGGCGGCAGTTCTCCGCACGACGGTGGAGAATGATGATAATTCGTACTACGGGACGCAGGGCGGCGGGGACACAGTAGACCGGGTGTATTTGCTGTCGTTCGATGAGGCGACATATCCGTTTTACGGGTTTCACGCGGTGAGAGGCGTGACGGAAACGAGGGAGTCCGCAAATACCGCTTACACAAAGGCGAGAGGTGCTTTTTCGATAGAAAACGGAAATGGCTGCTGGTGGCTGCGTACGCAGGGGATCAGTAATGGCCGCGCCTCCTGTGCAGGGGCATATGGAGACGTGGATACGTTTGGCGAGCTCGTCGATCATGAAAAGAATGTCGTCCGCCCGGTGCTGCATCTGAATCTATCGTTGTCGTCTGCCTGGTCACCGGCGGGTACGGTAAGTTCAGATGGAACGGTAGAGGAGCTGGCGCCGCCATTCGTTCCAGGACCGAGTCCGACGGAGGGGCCGGACCCCGTTCCGACTGAGACACCGTCGGGGCCGGCCGCAGATACAAATACAGAAAAGCCGGATGAAATAGAAGAACCTGATGGGGGCCGGACACCTGGGCCGACCGAGGTGCCGCAGAGCACACCGGGCCAGACGCCGTCACAAAATGTGCCGCCGCAAAATCCCCCGATCCCATCACTGCCTGTCACGAACCAGCCGGTAGACGATGAGGAGGATGAGTATGACGACGATGATTTTGACGAGGAAGAGGACGATGAGGACGAATACGATGAGGAATGGGAAAAAGGGCATCGTTTCATAGCGGGGAATGTAAAGTATAAGATTACGAAGCGGAAAGGGAAGAAAGGAGAAGTCGCTGTAGTTGGCATGAAGTCAATAAAGATAAAGTCGATTGTCATTCCGAAAAAGGTGAAAAAGGGCGGTATTACGTTTGTCGTTACTTCGATCCAGAACAATGCGTTTCGAGGGTGTAAGAAGGCAAGGAAGCTGACGATCCGATCGACGGATATTCGAACGATGGCAAAAAAGGCGCTGAGCGGTTTGGATAAGCGGATACGGATCCAGATTCCGAAGGGGAGGGCGAAGAAGTATCGGAAATGGTTGAGTAAGTGCGGGTACGGGAGAAATATTAAATAATGATTGGAGGAGAAAGTTCATGAAGAAAAAAAGAGTAACAAAACTCATTGCAGCAATGCTCATCGCAGCTTTGTTTGTAACAAATACGCCAGAATGTTTCGCGCAAAAAGTTTTGGCAGCCGAACGTACATGGAAGATCTTAGAGGAAAAGGATCTTCCCGTAGATGAACTTTACGGGTGGCATCCGGATTATAATCCGCTTATGATCGGCAGAAAGGACGGAATGATCGCCTTACTGGATGGCAGCCTGAAACTGGTGAAAAAGACAAAGTATGACCAGATTGAAGAAGGGGGTGTGATGGATGGCACCGATTATAACCTGCTCATATCACGCCAGGTGGGAAACGGATACGAATACGCAGTTTTGGATATGTGGGGAAATGAGACTGTTCTGGGAACATATAAAAAAGCAGAGTCTGTCGGTTTGGTCGGAACCCCTATCCTATATGCGGAAAAAGTAAACGGGGAATGCGGTTTTCTCGCTGACGGAAAGGAAATCGGTTTTGACAAAAGCTTTGTTGACAAACTAGAGGAAGCGGTCGTTTGTTACAATATCACGTGGCTGGGGAAAAGCACGTATTATGTAAAACAGTATTTTGAAACAAAGGAAGTCTATGACCGGGTAGGAGAGATAAATGCTGGGAGCGAATTGAAAGAAATAAAAGATAAAATGGATGAAAAAAAGTGTGACTTTATCTTCTATGATGAAACAGGAACAGTCGTTGACATGGGTCTTCTGATCAAGGAATACGAGCAGACGGAAAAAGACCGGGAGGAACAACAGAAGAAAGACGCTCAGATTATTGCTGAACTCAAACAGACGGCGGCATCTGAACTGCCAATCCGGGAGTACATAACCGATACATGGAAATCGAGTACTGGAAAATATACAGTGAATGATGTGTGGGCATACCGGTTCGGGGATGGATATCTGACTTATGTAAAAGCGGATGTGGTATGTAACGTTGAAGGTTATGAACAGGAGGATCCTTTCTATTTTGCCGGATTTTTTAACGGGGAAAAGAAACTTGAAAAATTTGGGCAGGTAGTCGCCGGTGAAGAGGACGGGGAGTACTGGGACGATGGTATTTATCTGGTAATCCGCGATAACGACAAAAAAATATATTTTTATGGCTATGATGAGTATGCGGATACCGGAAATATGGTGAAATATCTATATACGGACACGGACGGCATATTTACCGATGCTGCTTATGAATTGCCATCAGCATATCCTAACGATGTTGTCATAAGCGGATACGGCGAAACAGATTACATCTATCTGGCTGCGAGTCCGACGAATGATTTTGTCAGGATTACTTCTATGTATACGGCCTTAAAAGGAAATAATGGCCTGAAAGCGAGACATGCCATCCTAAACGAGGAGGGCGGAAAAAAGGAAATTGTATTCTATGATTCCGCATGGAAGAACGTGATAAAAAGAATTGATGTTTCCCGTTTATCAGGTGACATCACGTTATGTGATGGGATCGTGCTCGGTAAAATCTGTACAGTATTGTACAAAACAGGGCGCGGTCAATATGGTTTAATTGGTATGGACGGAAACATTGTAGTTGATGCGGAAAAAGAAAAGTATGAGTGTGGCCAGGTGCAGAGTGGTTATTTTGAAAAGCCATGTGTTTATTTTGAGAGGGATGATGTAGGGTACTATTACTACGACGGGGATTTCATTCCGCACACCGAAGAGGAGTACGAAAATTGGCAAGAACAGGACGAAGAGGAGGAAGGTGGAAATGGATATGGTGATATTACATATGATAAAGAATGGATTGAGGATGATTCCGGAAATACGATCATTTATGAAAAGGTGCTGGATAGTGACGGAAACGTGCTTGTGAGCCACGAAGCGCCGGAAGATGTATATGAGAACCGCAGATACGAAAGTTTCATTTATATATTTCAGGACTGCAGGTCGATTGTCGTGGTTGACCGGCACTGGAACGGAATGCGCGGGGAAGGCCCGGGGGAAGGTTTACCAAAACCGCCGTCTGTGCCTACGGCTAATCCGGAAGATTCTCCGAGCGCAGATGCCACCCGATCACCGCTGCCGCCTGATGCTTCTCCGACATCCCAGCCGACGGAAACCGCGCTTCCGAACGATCCGGATGAGACGGCAGTACCTGGAACGTCACCAGATCCGAGTCCTGCGCAGACGCCGCAGCCCGTACCGGACATTCCTCCCACACAGCTCCCACAGCCGTTACAACCGCCAGCCCAGACGATGACGCCTCCCGAATCGATTCAAACCGCGCCGCCTCTCATCATTGAACCGGAAGATGAGGACGAAGAGGAAGAAGAGGAACCATTAAAAAAAGGCGATTGTTTCATGTCGGGGAACCTGGGTTATCAGATCACTAAGCGAAAAGGGAAAAAAGGTGAAATAGCTGTTGTCCTCGTAAAATCAAATCAGCTGAAAAAGATCATTGTGCCGAAACAGGTGAAGAAAAACGAAGTTACATTTTCTGTGACATCTATAGAGAAAAATGCGTTCAAGGGATGTAAAAAGGTGAAGACATTACAGATCAAATCGCTGAAGATAAAGAGCATTTCAAAAAAGGCGTTGACTGGCATCAATAAGCGGGTGGTGGTCAAAGTACCGAAAAAGAAATACTGGGCATACCGTATCATGCTGCGTAAGGGTGGGTATTATACGATCCGATCGTAAGGACCATAGGAAGCTAGATAAATTTAAACATCAAAAAAGCTACCGCGCCGACCAAAGTAAGGTTGCTTTTTTGATAAGTAACTGTTAACTGAGGCGAACCGTTGCTATAGGTACACTTTTTTTGGTAATCATTATAACTCACCATTCCCTCTCCGCGATCGCATCCTCCACATCTATGTCGATATCAAACCATTTCAAAATATAATCCACTGTCTCCCCGATGCTGTCCCTCGCAGCCGTCTCGATCTCGCTGTCGTTTTCCTCAAATTCTTCCTCGAGATCATTGATCGCCAGCGTCATGGCATCAAACTTTTCCTGAATCTTCTCCAAATCCCGCTCCCCGGTCTCCAAAAAACGGATGACATCCTGCACCAGAGTCTTCACCTTATCCACCAGAAAATCCGGGAAATAACCATCCTCGTACATATCTTCCAGCAACGTATAATCCGCGTCAAACGTTTTCATATCCTGCTCCTTTCTCTCAATGAAGTTGTTAG
>CAJTTQ010000051.1 GCA_910579145.1 uncultured Eubacterium sp. | reverse complement strand
TAAACAATGAGAGGGAGAAGTCCCAACTGGCTGTTGGGTACTGAAACCCTACACTTATATATTAGGAGGAGATAGATGGTATTTATTATGTTGTCTGTTCTCACTTCAATAAAGAACAAAGGGAAGATATGATAACCAAAGTTAATCGGATATTAGGTACAGAGGTATGAAAATATTTTTTAATTCGCACTTTAAAGCGTTGAAGTAAGACGGCAGATATGGTAGAATAGCATCACTACAAACATCATATCCGACTGTCGGAAAGGAGTTTATTTTGAACAGACAGTCAGAAAAAATTACTGCCCTCTATTGCAGGCTTAGCCGTGACGATATGCTGCAAGGGGAGAGCAACAGCATTACTAATCAAAAATCAATTGTCAGCAAGTACGCAAAGGATAACGGATTTCAGAATCCCCAATTTTTCGTAGATGACGGATATTCTGGTGTCAGCTTCACAAGACCGTCTTTTATGGAACTGATGGAGCTTGCCGAGGCGGGAAAAATTGGAACGATTATTGTCAAAGACCATTCAAGGCTTGGCAGAAACCGCCTTGTTGTCGGTCAGCTATTGGAAGAAGATTTTGTCCGTCTGGGCATCCGCTATATTGCCATTATGGACAATATTGACACAAAGGACGGATTGAGTGATTTTCTCCCTGTGCAGGACTGGTTCAATGAGATGCATGCCAAGAATACTTCAAAGAAAGTACGGGCGGTATTCCAGAACAAAGGCATGTCGGGGAAACCTCTTACAACGGTTATCCCCTACGGTTACAAGAAGAACGAAGCTAATCCTGCCCATTGGTTGATTGACGAAGAAGCCGCAGAGGTTGTACGCAAAATATTTCGCCTATGCGTTGAGGGATACGGACCGACGCAGATAGCAAATATCCTTTTTTCGGAGGGTATTTCAACGCCAACAGAGCATTGGCAGGCACAAGGGCGAAAGACATCTGTACTTCCTGCTGTTCCACATAAATGGGCGGCAAGGACAGTTGCGGATATTCTGGAACGGCTTGAATACTGCGGACATACGGTTAATTTCCGTTCTACGACACGCTCTTTTAAAGATAAGACCAAGATTCACAGACCGAAAGAGGAATGGAAAGTATTTGAAAATACCCATGAAGCCATTATTGACAGCGAAACATGGGAACTTGTACAGGAGCTTAGAAGCCACAAGCGCAGACCAAACCGTACAGGCGAAGTCAGCATTTTTTCAGGATTACTCTATTGTGCCGACTGCGGGAAAAAACTGTATTATAGCGTGACGAACAATTACAGCCGAGAGCAGGCATACTTTTTCTGTTCTAACTACCGTAAGAATACTGCAAACTGTACGGCACATTATATTCGTGAAAAGGTTGTCCATGCCTTAGTGCTTGAAAGTTTGCGGCGTGTGCTGTTCTATGTGCAGGCGTTTGAAAAACAGTTTGTGCAGGAGCAGCTTGACAAATCAAGCGAAGAACAGCGGAAAGAAATTGCCAAGAAGCGGCGTGAATTAGCCAAATGTGAAAAGCGTATTGCTGAACTTGACGTATTGTTTCAGCGGATTTATGAAGATAATGTATCGGGTAAACTGAGCGATGAGCGTTTTGCAACAATGTCGGCAAGTTATGAAGCCGAACAGAAAATGCTGAAAGAATTACTTACCCAATTAAAATTGGATATTGAAATGCAGGATGACAAAACTGCAAATGTATCAGCCTTTGTGGAAAAGGTCAAGAGGTATACCGAAATCAAGGAACTTACGCCTGCCGTCGTCAATGAATTTATAGACTACATCATGGTATCCAAGAAAGAGGTCATAGACGGAAAGACAGTGTATCCTATTGATATTCACTATAATGGAGTCGGTATTATCAACGCCCCATCCGCTGAAGAATATGAAGAAATGTTCCAAGAACGCTTGAAACAGAAGCGTTCCAAAGAAGAAAAAACGGCATAGCCACGAAGACTATACCGTAATTTGATACAGAGATGCCCTTGTACCCTTCACTTCCTTATGTGAAGGGTACGAACATCCGACGCTTTTTTTATACTCATTTTCACTGGCTTTGCTGTTTATCATATGTATCGAGGGCAAGACTGACCTCCAGCGCCCGGTTGATTTTTTTCAACACCGCTTCATCCAAATGGCACACCTTCTCCTTCAGCCTTGACTTGTCAATTGTCCTGACCTGCTCCAAAAGGATCACAGAATCTTTTACAATACCATAATTCTCAGAATCAAGGGCAATGTGTGTGGGCAGCTTTGCCTTATTCATCTTTGATGTGATCGCCGCGCAGATCACGGTGGGACTGTATCGGTTTCCCATATCATTCTGTATGATCAACACCGGCCGCACACCACCCTGTTCAGAGCCCACAACCGGTCTCAGATCCGCGTAATAAATATCGCCTCTTTTTACAACCATTGTACTTACTCCCTTATATTGTATTTTTACCTATGTAATGTCCAAATTCATGAACTACAAGGATTTATAGCCTATTATTACCAATATACGAGAGTTTATACTAAAATGGCACACAATAACCGAAAATGCTACTCCATCACATATTTGCGGGGAACCCTGGCACTGATGCCGCACGCATACTCATAATTAAAAGAATGTGCCAGCCCGGCTACCTCTTCGATGGAAATCGCATGTTCCCCGTCCGTACCGATCAGCGTAACGGTATCGCCGGCACAGACGTCCGACAGATCCGTCACATCCACCATAAACTGGTCCATACAGATCCTTCCAATGATAGGCGCGTACTGCCCGTGGATCAAAACCCGTCCTTTTCCAGACAGATCGCGCCTGACTCCATCCGCGTAACCGACCGGGACTGTGGCCACGACCGTCTCCCTCCTGGCCGTAAACGTACCGCCATATCCCACGCTCGTTCCGGGATGAACCGTCTTGACAAACGAGACGAGCGACTTCCATTGAAGTGCCGGGCGGATGTGAAGCTTCTCCTTTGGCACCAGCTCCGAAGGGTACAGACCATAAGTCGTGATACCAGAACGGACCATATCAAGATACGCTTCTGGAAAATGTATGATAGAAGCACTGTTCGCCGCATGTTTGAGCGGTATATGGATACCGCGTCCCTCGAGTTCCCGCACAAATATAATAAATTTTTCAAACGGCTCACGCGCCGCCTCGGATGTCTCCTCATCCGCCCTGGCAAAATGGGTGAAGATCCCCTCCAGGCAAATACCCGGAAGTTCGCTGATCGTTCGTATGACGTCTATGTTATCCCGTACGGGCAGAAAACCGATCCGGCTCATCCCCGTATCAACCTTAATATGAATCTTTGCCGTCTTTCCGAGCCTTACTGCAGCTTCACTCAGCTCCTTTGCCATCGGATACGAATACACGGTCTGGGAAATATCATGAGAGATCAGTTCCTCAAACCAGCCGCTCCCCGTATATCCCAAAATGAGGATCATTTTCCCGATCCCCTGCTGCCTCAGATGCAGCGCTTCTTCCGCCAACGCCACCCCATAGGCATCCACAAGGTCATCTAGCGCCTCCGCCACCGGAACATCACCGTGACCGTAGGCATCCGCCTTAATGACCGCCATGATCTTTACATGGCTGCCCACCCGTTTCCTCTCTTCTAAAATGTTATGCCGGATCGCCCCTAAGTTAATCTCCGCATACGTCCGGCTGTATTCTTTTTGGTCCGTCTCTCTTTCCATGATGTTTTAACCTCTCACAATCAACCAATATCGTAGTCCCCGTCACATGTACCGGGACGTTAACCGCCCTCCGGGCGAGAAAAACCCAAAACAGCCTTCAATCCCTCGATCAGACCGGAAGCAGTCAGGGAGTACTCACTGTAAACGCGCGAACCGTGATCGCCCGCCAGGCCGTGAACGTAAACGCCCGCTTTTGCCGCCGTAAACACATCGGCTCCCTGCGCCAGGAAACCGGCAATGACGCCCGTCAGCACATCGCCGCTCCCTCCGGTTCCCATACCGGAATTTCCCGAAACATTGACATAAATCTCCCGCCCATTACTCACGACAGTCCTCGCATCCTTCCCGGCTACGATGACGCCCGTCCTCTCGGCAAAATCACGTACTTCCTCTAAAAAATCCTCCTTTAGACGTGGAATTTCTTTTCCTGAGATGGCAGAAAATTCTTTGGGATGGGGTGTCAGGATCACATTGTTTCTTCCTTTCAGCATCTCCGCCTGACAGAGTGTGATTCCATCCCCGTCTAAAACGACCGGCTTGTCACAGTGGCCGAGCACATAGGACACGATATTCCCCGCCCGCGCGCTCTGTCCGAGTCCCGGTCCGAGAACGACACAGTCCGCCCAGGAAACAGCCTCTTTAAGCGCCTCCTGATCCACCGCTTCTTCCGCTTTATCATAACTGCAAAACAGCGCTTCCGGTAAAGCGGATAGCAATATCTCCCGATCCGCCATCATAGAACAAACCTTTACAAGGCCCGCGCCTGCCGCGTACGCCGCCTGTGCAGAAAACAGGGGCGCGCCGCTCATCCCCTCGCTCCCTCCGATGACAGACACCCGGCCAAACGTGCCCTTATGCCCGTCAGGGGGTCGCGTAGGAACGATCCGCGCCAGGTCATCCGGTTCATAATAATAGGCCGGATTTTCCACGGCCTCATAACTCACTTCCGGGTATCCGATATCCCCGACGATCACTTCGCCGGCATACCGGCATCCCGGATACAGGATGAGGCCCCGCTTATTTGCTCCGAACGTAACTGTCACATCCGCCCTCACCGCGACATTCATAACCGACCCGTTATCGCCATGAATGCCGGAAGGAATGTCCGCGGCATACACTTTTTTCCGCGCGGCATTGACAGCACAAATGACCGTCTCATACACGCCTGACACCGCACGGTTCAGACCGACTCCAAACATGGCGTCTACGATCACATCATAAACTGGCGAGCCTACCGCATCCGACTGGACAGCCGGCACCTTACAAGCAGCTGCCAGCGCCATCTGCGTCTTTGCGTCCGCCGACATCCGCTCCGGATCTCCGACGAGTAAAACAGCGGCACGGTATCCCTGCTGTTTCAGCAGCCGCGCCGCTGCCAGGCCATCGCCGCCGTTATTTCCCGTGCCACAAACGAACAAAAAGCCGCTCCGCCTGTCCTCCCTCTCCATCAGAACGGAAGCCAGCGTCATCGCCGCTTTTTCCATCAATACCAGTCCCGGAAAGCCGACCTTTTGGATCGCATGTTCATCCAGCGCTTTCGCCTCTCCGGCAGTCAATAAATATCTCAAACCCATTCCTCCCCGTACCAGTGCGCACTATCCCCCACATGATGCCAAATGGGAGACGCCACACAAATCGTCACTTGTTTCCAATGCCCACGGCAAACGCCACCGCCAGATCCGACGTATTGGTAATACTGATCTGGATTGACGAAATCCCAAGACTCTCCGCAATATCCCTGGCCCCGCGGTACAAATTCACATAGGGCGCGCCCGATTCATCCCGGAGAATTTCGATATCACTCGGGAAACAGCCTGAAAAACCTGTCCCGAATACTTTCGCCACCGCCTCTTTTCCAGCAAAATCAGACGCCGCCCTCACTTTTCGCTTATCAAACTGTTCAATCTCCGCCTCGGTAAATATGCGGCTCTGAAAATGCCCCTTTTCACAAGATTTCTGTACACGGGAAATCTCCACCGCATCGACACCAACACCTAAAATCATATCGCACCCTATTTCTTATCAAAGATATTCATCACTTCGCGTCCGAGAAGATCGTGCATCAGCGAATACGACGCGTCTACGCTCTCCTCCAGTTCGACCCGGTAAGCCACTTTTTCCTTTAACTCCTCGCGCTGGGCATCGATTTCCGCTTTCAGGTTCTCCAACGACTGCGCGCGGGTCTTTAATTCCTCATAACAGTATGCCACACCATTCACTAGCAGATCCTCATTCATTTTTTTGATTTCATACGGTAACTCCATCAGGCGGTCCGACTGCTCTTCGATCCGCTCTTTTGTCTCCAAAAGAAGCTTCTGCTGTTTATCTTTCTTTTTGTCATTTCCCGAAGACGCCATACCGGATACGATCGCATCCATCAGCTTCTTTTTCGCCTTTTTTAATTCTTTGATCTCATTCACCAGTTTCCCCTGCTCCTTCAAAAGCGCGTTCAGGTTCTCTTCGATCGCCGCAATATGAGCGGGTTTCACTCCCCCGGGAAACAATTTATGCCATCTCTGATCCAATACGAGTATCGGAACTTTTTTCCCTTTCAACAGCTCAGCTATTGACACCTGTTCATTATTTTTTGCACTCATCCCTCATGTTCTCCTTTCGCAACCCCTGCTTTTCGGATAATTTATAAGACAGCCGCATCAGGCTCTCCGCCAGATGGACATTTTCTACGACCACATCGGCCGGCAGGTTCAGATCGGTAGACGCGAAATTCCAAAATGCCTGCACCCCGAAATCGGCAAGCTGGGATGCCGTCCGTGATGCCTGCTCTTTCGGGAGCGTAAGCGCCGCAATGTTTACGCCGTTTTCCTGTACATGTTGTTCTACTTCCGACACCGGCAGAACCTCTACACCGTTGATGACTTTTCCGATCACGGCAGGGTCAATGTCAAAAATACCGGAAATACGAAATCCCCGTTTCGTAAATCCGCCGTAATTTGCCAGCGCCTGCCCTAAATTTCCGGCCCCTACGATAATGACATTATAATCATGCTCTAACCCAAGGATCTTTCCTATCTCATCGTGGAGGATCCCTACCGTATAACCATACCCCTGCTGTCCAAACCCTCCGAAATTATTGAAATCCTGACGGATCTGGGAAGCCGTAACATTCATTTTCGCGCTCAGTTCCTGAGACGAAATGCGTTCGATCCCCTTTTCGAGTAATTCACTTAAATATCTATAATAACGCGGCAGCCGTTTCACTACCGCAGATGAAATCTTTTTGTCCACAATGACAAAACCTCCATGCTAAACTCCCGGCAATTTTGTATTTATTTTCATTATACTACAATTTTTCTTATAATAAAAGATGTAAAAATCATATTTTTGTGCTAAAATAAATGCTGTATAGTTTTTAAGAAAACGGAGGAAATGGCATGATACTAGCATGCAGCCACATCGAAAAAAAATTTAATGACCAGACGATCTTTTCGGATGCCACGTTCCATATCAACGACGGCGAGCGCGCCGCCCTCGTGGGAAGCAATGGCGCCGGAAAGACGACGCTGCTACGGATCATCGTAGGGGAACTGCCCGCGGACGGCGGCGAGATCACCACCGCGAAAGACAAAACGATCGGCTATCTTCCCCAGCAGCAGGGTTACCATTCAGAAAACAGCATATATGAGGAACTTTTAGACGTCAAAAAAGACATCGTGGAACTCGACCGAAGCATCCGCGGCATGGAACAGCAGATGCCCCAGGCATCCGGGGCCGAACTAGAAGCCATGCTCGAAAAATACCACCGTCTCCAGACAGAATTTGAAGCCAGGGACGGATATGCCTGCAAGAGTCAGATCATGGGTATCATAAACGGACTTGGATTTTGCGGCGGCGACGTAGACCAGTGCATCAATACGCTTTCCGGCGGGCAGAAAACCCGTGTCGCGCTCGGAAAATTGCTGCTGCTCGAGCCGGATCTTCTCATCCTGGACGAGCCGACCAACCATCTTGATCTCTCATCGATCGAATGGCTGGAAAACTATCTCGCGAACTATAAGGGGAGCGTTCTGATCGTTTCCCACGACCGCTACTTCCTCGACCGCATCTCTGAAAAAGTCATTGAGATCGATCACGGAACGATCACGGTATTTTCCGGAAACTACAGCGATTACGCGAAAAAGAAAGAACAGCTGCGCAGCAATCTGCGCAAACAGTATGAAAACTATGAGCGGACCGTAAAGCATCAGGAAGCCGTGATTGAAAAACTGCGCTCCTTTAACCGGGAAAAATCGATCAAACGGGCGGAGAGCCGCGAAAAGATGCTGGAGAAACTGACACCAGTCGAAAAACCGGCCGAACAGGGCCGGACGATACATTTTGAACTCTCACCGGAGAAAGTAAGCGGCAATGACGTCCTCTTTGTCGAAGGCTTTGCCAAATCCTTTGGCGAGAATCATTTATTTGACCATGTCACCTTTGATCTCCATCGGGGTCAGCGCGCCGCGATCATTGGAAAAAATGGAACAGGGAAAACAACCCTCCTGAAAATACTTTGCCAGGAACTGCCGCCGGACCGTGGAAGTGCCAGATTTGGAACCAATGTGGAAATCGGGTATTACGATCAGGAACACAATGTACTGCATGAGGATAAAACCATTTTTGATGAGATCCATGATGACTACCCAGACCTAAACAACACCAAGATCAGAAATGTGCTGGCCGCCTTTCTCTTTACCGGAGACGATGTTTACAAAAAAATCTCCCTGCTCAGCGGGGGCGAGAAGGGACGCGTCTCCCTTGCCAAACTGATGCTTTCCAAAGCAAACCTCCTTCTATTGGACGAGCCGACGAACCACCTCGACATCGAATCCAAGGAAATCTTAGAAGAGGCGCTGAACAACTATACCGGCACAGTCCTCTTCGTATCGCATGACCGGTACTTCATCCAGAAAACGGCGACCAAAATACTCGATCTGACGGGGAACGCGCTTCTTTCTTACGACGGCGATTACTCCTGGTATTTGCAGAAAAAGGAAACGGTGGAGAAACTTCACCTGAACCCGCAGGTTTCTAGTCAAGCCGCAGAAAAAACGGAATCCGACGCCAAACTCGACTGGAAGGAACAAAAAGAGCGGGAGGCAAAACGGCGTAAAATAGAAAACAGCTATAACAAAACCGAAGAAGAGATACATACGATCGAACAGAGGATCTCTCTCATAGACGACACGATGAGCCTTCCCGAGTATGCGACCGATGTCGGAAAACTGACAGAACTAGCCAAAGAAAAAGAACAAAAAGAGCGCGACCTCGAGCGCGCGATGGAGGCGTGGGAAACCTATGCGGAACAGCTAGAACAGTTCACATAACGGTATTTTTATTCACAAAAAACAGGATCCGCCGACAAAGAGCCGGATCCTGTTTTTGATATCTAGCTATGTAAAAAGCACAATATTACTTCCATTAGAAATACCAGTTGTAAGCACTGTAATAATTGTTGTAGAAATTATTGTAATTTCCGGTGCGATTGTACGTAGACGCTGGCGACGAGGCCCGGGCTGCCGCCTGGCTGATGCTGCCGGAACGGCTGGCCGTCTGGGAAGCAAACGAAGTCGGCCCATTGAATACCCGCTTGAGCGTGTCGATATTGGCACTCTTTAGCTTGTCGGAATCAATCAAAAGCGTATTGTCCTTTCCGATCGAAATGCCGACTTCGGAAAGACTTCTGGCATAGATGCCGGTCTGCTGCGTCATATAGGCTGTATTCCTCGTCACATTCGTATTTGTGGAATTCCTGCCCGCTTTCACGGCAGAATTATAATCGGTGACGAAAGAATTTACCGCTTTTTCGATCGCCTCTCTGTCGTATCCTTTTGTCGTTGTCTGAACGCCTGTCTCCGCATCGGTCGTAGTCGTATATTTCTCTGTAAACAATGACTTGCTGCCCTGCGCGGTCAGCGCGTTCGCAGATGCCGTCAGTTCATCGGCCTCCTTCCTCGCGGAAGTCAGTGCCGGATTGGTATACGAATACCGGTTATTCCACGCATCCGTTTTCTTGTCTGATGCCGACGGCTGATTTGGTTTTACTTTTGAATAATACGAGTTCAGGAGCTTTTTATAAGTCCCGCTCCGGATGCTGGCATAATTCCCGAAAGAACCATAAAAACTGCTGCCATATGAATTTCTTCCAAAGAGCCCAGACATTCCATAACTTCCAAAATTAAATCCCATACTCTTTCCCTCCTTTCTCATGAGGTCACCGATCGACGGCTCCCTCTAGCATTTACATTTGATATCTAAACCAACGGCTGATCCTACAGGTTCGAATCCACAGCGGCACCTTTTATATCATCCTGGATCAGCTTCAGCTCATCAAGAATTTCCGCAATCTCCTTCGCCGCCTCCGTTTCGGAATTGTTCGGGTCATTATAGGCAGCCATCTGTTCCTGATCCCGCTCGCTCGGAAGTTCTTCCTTCTTCGCCTCAGCCTGCTGCTTCGTTCCCTCGATGAACTGTTCCATCTCGGCCTTGCGCTCTTTAGCTGCCTCTTCCTTCTCTTCCTGCTCTTCTTTCTCCTCGGCGCGTTTCTCTGCCTGCTCTTTCTCTTCTTCCATCTTCTCCTCGATGTGCTTTTTGCCCTCGTCCATAAGATCGCCGATAATTTCCTTATTGGCAGCTTCCATGAGCTTATCCGCCTCTTTTTGGGCCTCTATCATCGGATTTGATTTCAGCCGTTCAATGGCGGTATCGTTCAATGACGCACGGATACTCTGAATCTGCGACTCGGTCTCAGAGAGATTTTTCTCATTTACGGCCTGCTGTTCATCCAGTTCAAGCATATCGGTCTGATAACCAGTCAGTCCTTTCTCATGGATCTTTTCCAGCCGTTTTGTCTCTTCATAGTCAAGTGTCACCTTTGACCCCGGCTCATTTGCCTTTCTTTCTTTTCGCAAAAGTTCCAGATCAGCATGTTCTTCACTTTCATCCGTAACGCCGTAATTTTCCTGCAGTTCATTTCTGTTTTCTGTGATCCGTTCCAGTTCCTTATGATATTCATACCCCTCTTTCTGCAACGCATCAAGACGGTCTGCCATATCCGTCAGGCTCTGATCGATCTCTTTCTCAGCCGTGAACGTATCCCCGACGATCTTCATCGCCTTTTTCTGTGCCTGCTGGCGCTTGATCTGGATCTTATCCGGCCCGACTCCTAGATCCCCTGCAAAGATGGAGGATTTATTTCCCTCTCTCTGGCCTTTCTCAGCCGCGCGTCTCGCCGCCGCATTTTCATTTGTTACAAATAAGCTGTTTAAATTTTTTCCGGCATGTATCGTAAGTGCCATACCTGATCACCATTCCTTTCTTCTACATATGTTGGAGTAACCATTCCACACAATCACTCCAGCGATCCGTTTCATTATAGGGCAGCAACGACGTACCCTCCGGCGCATCTGCCGTATTATAATACAGAAGATCGCCCCCTCCGCCGATTCCGGGCATTTTCATGTAACCGCCATAATAAATCCAATACTCCCCTTTATCATTATATATTTCGGCATCAAGCAGAAGTTTCCTTACCTTCTGGTTATCTACGATCAGTCCCTCCCCGCTCTTTTCGACCGCCGCGTTAAACTCCGCATTCTCCCCGATGATCCTCTGGCTGCCATCCATACTATAGAGGGCATAGTCCTCAAATGGCGTGTAAGCGGGATAGGAAGCCAAAATGCCGGACACAAACAAAACGAGCAGGACAGCGACAGAACACGTATAAAGCACCCGGATCTGACGTCTCGTATATTCCCGGTACCTGGCGATCGACCTCATCCGCTGCTTCATGACCGTAAACGAAGTTCCGCGAAACAGGGCTGGCACACCTTCCGGCTCTTTGTCGATCAAAGCCAGGGATTTCAACAGTGTCATTCCATAGCGCTGCGGATCATACGAATTTTCCTGGATCACCTCATGATCACAGATCAATTCCAGATCATTCTTTACGTGCCGCGCGCAGATATGTACGAGCGGGTTCACGTACCACAAAATACAAAACAGATCTAAAACCTCGTACACGAGAAGATGTCCCCGCCGGATATGGCAGTACTCATGCCTCAGGACCGCTTCGATCTCCCGTCCGTCAAACGCCTGCAGCATATACTCCGGCAGGACGATCACAGGTTTGACCAACCCCGTCGTAAACGGCGTGATATACTGCGGTGTGATGCAAATCTGCACGACCGGCCCCCGCCGCTTCCCAACGCCATCCGGCAACGGCCCGCTGTACTTAGAAAGCCTTTTCACCCAGGCGCGCAGCCTGCGTTTTCGGACAAACAGGATAACCGCCGTGGCAGCCATGCCCGCAAAATGAAGTTTTGCCACGATCGTATGCGTCATAAAAAAGTCATACATCACTACATACAGCCAGTTCCGTATATAAAAATGTTCATATGAAAGTTTCAGGCCTCCGAGAAAAGGAACCGGCATGAGCACGATCCACAAACACGCCTTCCCATACAGGCGCGCCGCCGTATTTTTCTTTCCGCCAAATGTATCCCACATGTTCCGCAACAGCAGGAGCAGGAGCATCAATACGACAGAAAGCAGGATCGTGCGCGCCAGTTTCAGCATGGCATAGCAGCACGCGTACTCTAAAAGCCGCTGGATACCGCTCCAATCCATACGATCAAACACCTCCATCCGGGCTATTTCGCAACCGATTATCTGGCATTTTTTAATATATCGATCAACTCGTCAATCTGCTCGTCGGAAAACCGCCTGTTCTCCACAAGCGCAGCCACCATTCCGAGCGGATTTCCTTTAAAATAACTGTTTACGAAACGAGCGCTTTTTTCATCCAGACATGTCTCCCTGCTCTTTATGGGAAAATAATGGTATACCCGGGAATCATGCGTATCCACCGTGTAATCAATGATTCCTTTTTTTAAGAGCCGGTTGATGAGTACCCGGATCGTTTTCGGACTTACTTCCTTTATGCCCTTTAATTTCTCTATGATCTGCGACGCCGTCATCGGGTCCTCACATTCCCACATCACCTCCATGACGATCCATTCGTTCTCACTCGGTGTCAGTTCTCCCATGTCTGCCTCCTTCCACACAAACAGTCTTGCTTATTATATCGGATTACATATGTAAATAGTTTAGGGAAATCTTACTTTTTCCTCGAAAATTTCCCCGAAAAAAAGTTTTTTGTCTCCTTTGAGACAACTCCCCCAAGGGCAAAAATGGCGATCATGTTTGGCAGCGCCATCAATCCATTAAAAATATCGGCAATCGTCCAAACGGCTGCCACCGTCATATACGGCCCTATCAATACGGCAAATATGTACAGCCAGCGATAGGCTTTTACGACCTTCCTGCTTCCCGTGAGATACTCGAGGCAGCGCTCGGAATAATAATCCCAGCCAAGAATCGTTGTAAAGGCAAAAAACACCAGACAGAGCATAAGGATAAAGGCAGAGACCTGTCCCGGGATCGGAAGGCCATTCTGGAACGCGCACGTCGTTACCTGCACACCTTCAATCCCCGTCACCTGCCACGCTCCTGTCAAAACGATCGCCAGTCCTGTCATCGTACAAATAACGATCGTATCAATGAATGTACCCGTCATGGAAACCAGTCCCTGCCTGACCGGTTCTTTCGTCTTCGCCGCCGCTGCGGCGATCGGCGCCGAACCAAGTCCCGCCTCATTAGAAAAGATCCCCCTCGCCACGCCTTTCTGCATCGCCATAAATATGCTGCCCACGACACCACCTGTTACCGCCGACGGCTGGAATGCTCCCTTAACGATCTGTGCCACAGCTGCCGGGATCTGCCCGATATTACACAGGATCAGCAGCAGACAGATCAAGACATAGGTGACTGCCATCGCTGGCACTACGACCTGGGAAACACTGGCGATCCGTTTGATCCCTCCGATGATCACGAGTGCCACACACACGGTCAACACAAGAGAAGCGATGACTACCGTCCAGGAATAACTGGCGCCCAAAAAAGGGATCTCCACCTGAAACCGGTTATTTGGATCAAAAAAGTGCTGGACCGCGGAAGCGATCCCATTTACCTGTGTAAAAGTGCCGATCCCAAACAAACCGACACACGCCCCGAAAAACGCAAACAATTTTCCGAGAAATCTCCACTTCTTCCCCATTCCCTGCTCGATATAGTAAAACGGCCCGCCAAGAGTATGGCCCTCGACATCCACCGTCCGGTATTTCACCGCGAGAAGTCCTTCCGCATATTTCGTAGCCATTCCAAAGAAGGCGGCGACTAACATCCAAAACAGCGCTCCCGGTCCCCCGGCACAGATCGCCGTCGCCACGCCGACGATATTTCCCGTACCGATCGTTGCAGATAACGCGGTACAGAGTGCCGCGAAGGAAGTCACCTCCCCTTCCCCGTCCTCTTCGTTTTTCACCATCCACTTCAGGGCCAGCGGCAGTTTCCGCAATTGCAGCAGGCCGAGCCGGCTCGTCAGGTAGATCCCGCCGGACAAGATGAGGACCATGAGGGGCACACCCCATATAAAATCGCTGATGGATGTCAGCACGGAATTTATACTATGTAACATATCCTACCTCCCTCTCTTACCACAAAGCTAAAAAAATCAAAACAGCTCCCGCTAACACGATGATCGGTATGGCAATCGAAAGAAATTTTTCCTTTTTTTCCGCCCTGCGCGCCTCTTCTTGTATCTCCTTCTTTTTCTGCTCACACAGTCGGATCTTTTCGCGCGAATCTTTCCAGTCAATGATGCTTTTAAAATCTTTGATCGCCTTTTTGTACGAATCGATTTCCCGTTCAGCCATGTTTTCGCAAGCTTTATTATAAATCCAGTCTTTTCTTGCAATATCTGCCTTCTCCAGACATTCTTTTGCATATACATCTGCCTTCTCGTACCCTTTCACAGAAAGGAACATCTCCGCCGCCTCTTTAAATTTTCTCTCTTGTCTGGCAAATTGCATCTTGTTTAACGCATTCTTATAAATTTTATCTATACGTGCTTTCTCATTGCGCTCGTTGATAGATGTAATATATCCATTCAATTCATCAGAAAGCGCCTGGTCCCCAAACTGTACCGCTTTGACAAAATTTTTATTTTGATCAAACGGCTGTTCCAGATCTGCGAGGTTCCCCTGCTGACTGACGTGCAGTTCTGCCATCATCTTACCAACATACGCCAGCGCGTTTTTGGGCGCCATATCGAGTACCCGTTCACAATAACTATCCGCTCTCTGCCAATCTCCATCTGCCAAAAACATAAAAGCACGTTCTAACAGAGACTTTAAGCCGCTGGAGCTGCTCGGTCCCCCCGTCTCTTTCCCCCTTGCTGCCACCCCCTCTTCCTCGTGCAGGATTTTCTTTATCCCTCGTAACAGATCCTGCATAAATCCGAGTTTGGACATATCCTGCGCCTGCAGATGCGAAAACTCTTCGGGCAGATCGTAGGGATCCATATCCCTAAACGCAGGTATGAGTATTTTCTTTGCCCCGCCCCGGATCAGGGCGAGAAAGCGGCTCCACTCATTTTTCACCCACACGGCGTTTAAATATTCTGCCTTAGTGCCGAGTACCACCATTACCTTTGCCGAATTCAGCGCCGCAAAAATGTACGGCTCATACGCATCACCAAGCTTATCCTCCAACGTAATGCGGGAAAAAAATACCTTATACCCCTCCTGCGTCAGCTCATGGTACAGATCATTCGCCAGTACGGAATCGGGTGTCCGGCGGCCGCCATTGTCCGTTTCCTTATAACAGATAAATACGTCGAACGGATCCTCTCTGTTAGAAATATCAAGGATACCTTTTTGAATCTCATCGATCACCCGCGCTTCCTGTTCATATAATGTCTTTTGATAGGCGTCTGCATACTGGATCGCGGATCTGTAATCCGCATCGGCAAAAATAGAAGTATACTGCGCACGGTTTACAGTTGCAACGCGCTTATGCGTGGCAGGATCCTCCACATATTCAATGCCGTACCGGCACAACACGAGCGACCAGTACGCCTCCGCGTCCTGACTGTCTTCATTGAGTATCTGCTCATAGATCCCCATTGCTTTGTCAAAATCATTATTCCGGCGAAAATGATTGGCACGGTCATACAAGTTTGCCCTCCGGTCATCGTCCAATCTCGGAAGCGTCTGTTTCGTACCGCAGTACTGGCATTTTGCAACGCTCATGTCATCTGCGATCTCCAGACTGCCTCCGCACATTTTACACTTAAAGATCGTCATTCGTTATCCCCTCTCTTATTTATAACGCATATTCTTTACTTTAACCGTTTACATGTTCGATTTCGATCTGCCATGAACCTGCTCAATTCTTCACACCTATCTCTTACTTCCTCTGCCTTTTTTCCCTCGACGGCTTTTTTGAGCAGATGGAACGACTGGATGATCTGTTCCTCGATTTCTGCTAACGCAACGTCTGACATCGGGTCACTGTAACGGCAGGCTTCCGCTAGTTTACGGATGTCTGATTGAAACGCATCACCTTCTGCCCGATTGGCAAGTGCCTGCAGATCTGCGGTGAGCGACCGGACAAATCGTGTCTGCTCTTGGATCTTCCGATCAACATTTCCTGCCATTTGAGCCGCTCCGCACGTGCTTATGACTGCCGCTGCATGAAACGCCAAAATCAGCACCGCCACTACGGCTCCCAGCCAGCTCGGGATGTTCGGCACTGCCATACAGACTGTGCCGGCCAGGACACTTAGGATCAAACCAGTGTAACTAAGTGTCATAAGCGGAAGATTCAAAAATGTGCGCTCGCCGCTCTCACTTTTTTTAAAAAACAGATAACTGCAAACCGCCTGGCCAATAAACGCCAGCATGATACACGCATATCCCGTCCAAAACGCACCGCCGGATTGATCCAGTCCCGCCGCTTCATCCGGCAGCATAAAAACAATAAGATGAAAAGCGCCAACGAGGATCAGCCATACGGTTCCATAATATAAAAAACCTTTTTTCATAATTCCCTCCCGTTTTTCTGTTAAAATTTCTCCCCGCACGCGGAACAAAATTTCGCGTCACCTGCTCGTTCTGCCCCGCATTTCGGGCAGCTATCCGTCGCAAATTTATGTCCACACTCAGGACAGAACCTGCCTTTGGCCACAGTTTTTCCACATTCTGGGCATACAATTCCACGTTCACCGGCCACTTTCTCCCCGCACTCCGGACAAAACTTTACCCCTTTGGGCAATGGCTTTGCACATTTGGCACAGACCTTTACCTCCGTATCTGCTGCAGACGGCAGGACCGCGGACTGCAGGGCATCATTCATCACACCGCCGACCATGCCGCCGACTGCGCCGCCCACACCTGCCATCGTCCCAAACCCGACTCCCATGTTGGTAAACTGTCCGACCGCCTCGTTGCGCGCCACCTCACTTGCCACATCGAAGCCGCGCTCCTGCTTGTATGTATATCCCTCCTGCGAACGCTTCTGCGCAATGGCCTGGGATTCGATCACCATTTTCTGTGCCTCTGTCTGCTGATCGATCACTCCGACCTGCTGCCGCAGTTTTGCCTCTGCGACGTCCGCGTACTGACGGAAATGCAGGCTTTTGAACTTTTCATATGCACTGTCACCATCCGGCCGGACGATCGTCGTCACAAAAAACCGCTCCAGCGCAATTCCATAATCAGCAAAATCCGGGATCAGCAATTCGTGAAGCGCATCCGATAACGGCTGTAACTTCTCATCAATCTCAAAAATGCTGATCGACTGTTCACGAATGATCCTGGCAAGGTACGTTTTTACCCTTGTCATCAGAAATGAACGAAAATACTCGGTCAGCGTCGTATGGGTAAAACGGTCTTCCGTGCCGACGAGCTTGACAAGCAGCTTTCGTGAATCCTCCACACGAAGACTCATTTCACCGCTCGCTCCGATTTCGATCGGGAACTGATAAGACGGCTCCATAAACTGGATCTTACTATCCGTTCCCCATTTGACCGCCATCTGCTCCGTAAGATTGATAAAATAGACTTCACAGTGAAACGGCGTCTGCCCTCCCGTAGCATGGGTCAATAGCCTGCCAATCAGCGGGATATTCTGTGTTTCAAGCGTGTGCCTGCCGGCACCGAACAGATCAAGCGCCTGGCCATTCATCATAAAGACCGCTTCCTGTGATTCGTGAACGATAAGTTGTGTAAGGGTATTAAAATCCTCACACGGATGTTTCCAAATAAAAGTGGAATTATCACCTTCATATTTGATCACTTGTGCTATTTCAGCCATATGTATACCCCTTTCTCTATTGCCTCTTCTATCATCATTATTTATAACCATATTTTCCCTTCAATATGTCAGCAATCTTTTCCGTTTCCTCTTTTGTTCTTCCCGTTGTTTGTACCACTAGCCCCAATCCTCTGTCCGTCCACGGCAGTCCAATTTGAATCAGACCATTTTCTTCTATTTGCTTAATAAATTTTCTGTTATGGGACTGATGTGGAAGTGAATTTATCACGCCGATCACATACGGACTACGTACTAATTTTTTCGAAAACTGTAATAATTTATCCTTTCCGTGATCATCTCGCAAAACTATTTTCTTATCCTTCTCAGCAATGTTACATGTAATCAATTCAAGCTCTGACTTAACCGGCCAGCGTTCCAAATGAAATCTGACTTCGTGTTCCGTGCAGATATGTTTCACATTTACCTTTTGGGAATCTTTACTAATCGTAATATAAGTTTCATTCCACGTCTGATCAAAAATGCTGTAACAAAGGGAATTCAATATAAATGCTATCGCTAGACCAAAACACTCTTGTTCCTTATAAAACCAGGAATGCTTATAGTACTCCTCCTGCTTTTCCTCTACCGCATCCGATTCATACGGCGATCTGAAAAAAGAAAAGTAAAAATTCTTGATCGTCTTCTCGTTCGGTAGTCCCTTGAGTCGATGAAATAAGTCCTTCCTATCTTTCTCATTGATCCGGCAGGTCGTTATTCCGTATTTTACTAACTCTTTATATACGTCGGTCATTTTTTCTACTGTTTCATAACACAACGAATCCTTATCCGTCAACGACAGTTCATTAAAGTATATCTCCACCATGTATCCTCCACTATATCAGCTCTGACATCAAGATCCCCCATTCATCCAGCAAACCAGCCGGATATTCACTTAACTCTCCTTTTTGATCCACCATAATATGCTCTGTCACTGTCTCTTGCTGTTCATTTTTACTGAAATAAGATACCATCAGCTTTTGATGGTCGATCAAGCCCTGTCTGGCTGCCACCCGAATGCCATTGATGATATGGTCGCTATGGGATTCACAGACGATCTGACATCCATTTTCTGATGCTAATGCTATCAGTTCCGCCATTGCCGACTGTCCTTTGGGATGAAGATGGGACTCTGGATTTTCAATGAGTACCAGACTCTTTTCACTGGAGATCAGTAGAACAACGATAAGAGGCAGGACATATGAAATACCAAATCCTACGTTCACTGGTAAAAACGGCTCAAATGCCAGCGTTTTGCCACTATAACTGATATTTAGCTTGGCTTTTTCGATCAAAGGCAGCAATTCAGCAGAGAGTTTGATTCCCGGAGATATTTTAGACATCCATGCAGACACCTGGTCGATCAGCCGGTCCGTTTTTCCCATATCAAGGCACATGTTATCTGGCACCCGCACGGTTTCACCTTCCATCGCCAAAAATGGAACGACAAATTCACCAAAAACGCCGAATTTGCTCACTCCATCTTTTTTCCAGTTCTCGGTGCTGTATTGTTTTCGAGGACCGAGATGTTCTGCGCCCAAATATAAAAACTCATCCGTAAACAACGATGTGTCGTATGTTTCGTTACCAACTGACTGGATGCGTTTCAACTGGTCACTTTTTGAGTCTCCAGCTTCATACTGAAGATCATAACTCAGTTTCTCCGAATACTGCACATAAAACCGTATTTTCTCGTCCTCTGCGTTCTGACACAATACATCCTTCGCTGTTCCGAGCCTGGTCAACGCTCCATTTGTGTATAAATAATCAAGATCTGACTGATGATTTTCCCAAAAACTCTGTCGAATCAGCAATAAGGACTGAATCACCGATGATTTCCCCATCCCGTTCATGCCAAAAAATAAGTTTAAATTTTCAAGTGGCAGGGAAAACTTCTTCAACGATTTAAAGTTTTCTATTTGAACATATTTAATCATTTTCTATTATTCTCCTAAACATATCCCGGATCATTTGATGCCT